>JAZDMY010000069.1:0-16127 GCA_043800435.1 bacterium | reverse complement strand
GCGTTATTCGGCAGCATTGAAAATACGATAGCGGCGAAATCTGAAATGGTGAAATCCTTGCCGCAGGGCGGGCTGGCGATTATGAATTGGGATGATGAAAACTGCCGCAAGGTAAACGTGCCTGCTGGGGCTAGAAAAATTACATATGGGTTTGCTGGAGATGCTGATTTTAGAATATCGGAAGGTAAAGAGGGGAAAGAAGGGGAAGAAGGAATAGGGGGGATAAGGAAAATTATAAAACTTGTCCCGAGCTTGTCGCGGGATTGGAAATTAGAAATTGGTGGAGAAATTATTGATTTAAATTGCAAATTAATCGGAAGGCATAATATTCAGAATTTATTGCCGGCGATTATTGTTGCGCGAGAAGCGGGAATGGAATGGGAGGAAATAAGAGCTGCGGTTGAAAATCTGCAGCCATTGGATAATGGAATGAAAATTAAAGAGATAGACGGCGCAATAATTATTGATGATACTTATAATTCAAACCCCGCGGGAGTTATGGCCGCATTAGAAGTTTTAGATAATATAGATAAAAAATTTAAAGTTTTAGTATTAGATGATATTTGGGAATTAGGAAAGGAAGGGAAGCGCATTCATACTGAATTGGCGCAGAAAATTGCGAAGAAAAATTATTCTATGACGGCGTTAATTGGAAAGGAATATGGGGAAATGATGAGGGATATTTTATTGGGAAATGGGGTAGATGAAGAAAGGATTAAAACCCCCCTTAGTCCCCCCTTGTTAAGGGGGGAAATAAAAAATGATAGCGCGATTTTGTTTGAGGGGAGAAGAGCGGGGAAATATATAAATAATTTTAAATTTTAAATTTAAAATTTTAAAGTAATTTTTAAATTCTTAATTCTTAATTCTTAATTCTGTGAAATCCATAACCACAACTTTTTTTTCACCATTGGATAAAGACCAGACGATGGATTGCCTAAAGTTTTTATTATTGCCGTGGAAATGGGGCAGCTGGAAACAAGGAAAATATATTAAAGAGGCGGAGGATGAGATGAAAAATTATCTGAATAAAACGCCGCAGTCCCTCATAGGAGACTGCGGCGAGGAAAGAGTAAAGGAAGTTTTTAGTTTTTATAACGGGCGGGCGGCGTTATATTACGCGCTGAAAGCAGCCGGCGCGGGAAAAGGCGATGAGGTTATAATACAGGCATATACATGTGTTACAGTTCCGAATGCCGTTTTAGAAACAGGCGCGCATCCGATTTATTGCGATGTTGATGAGTCATTAAATTTAGACATTGAAGAGCTGAAAAAGAAAATAACCGTTAAAACAAAAGCGGTTATTGTCCAGCATACTTTTGGAAATCCTGCGCGTATTGAGGAGATTAAGGAAATTTGTGAATACCCCCCCTTGCCCCCCCTTGTAAAGGGAGGGGGCGCAGAAGTGCCGCCCTTTTCCAAAGGGGGAAATAATGGAAAAATTGTTTTAATTGAAGATTGCGCGCACTCACTGGGCGCAAAATATAATGGAAAATTATTGGGAACATTTGGGGATATTTCTATGTTTAGTTTTGGGCGTGATAAAGTTATTTCATCCGTGAATGGGGGGATGTTATGTATTAATAATGAGGCATTGGTACATAGTGAGATAGAAGAGGCGCGAGATGTAAGCCACGGGATCCTTTCCCCTCCTGGCGCTCGGAGTCAGGATGACGCAGTATTTCCCCCGATCACGCTAATTGCAAGAAATTTAATGTATCCGATTATAGCCCAAATCTCTTTAAAATGGTATAATAAATTAAACATTGGAAAGGGCATAATGGATTTAAGTAAAAAGTTAAAATTATTTCCGTTGATTTTAAGTAAAGAGGAAAAAGACGGGACAGCGGGGTTGGATAAAATTTATAAAATGCCAAATGTCCTTGCTTATTTATTTTTACAGCAATTTAAAAAATTGGATGAGTATAATGCACATCGTTATGAAATTGCAAAATATTACGATGGAATATTGCAGAAAACTGAATTTAGGTTGCCGAAAGTTTGGGATAAGAGCGAGCCTGTATATTTAAGATATGTCTTTTTTACAGAGAAAGCCGTAGAAATAATGAGTGCTGCGAAAAAAAAGAATATATATTTAGGCGATTGGTATCGGCAAGCGATTGCGCCGCGCGGTGTTAATTTTAAGGCGATTTCCTATGAACAAAATATGTGTTCAAAGGCGGAAAGATATTCTGAAATGACTCTAAATTTGCCGAATCATTACGGGATTGGAATGAAAGAGGCGGGAAAGGTAATTGAAGAAATTGAGAAATTGGGAAATTAGAAATTTATAGTAATTAATTGTAATTTGTAGTAATTTAATAGTAATTAATTGAAATAAAAAATAGAAAACATTTTTTTTTCTTCCTGAAAAGGGTTGGGGTGTGTGAAAAATTAGAAATTAGAAAATCAGGTGTCAGGGATAGTTGATCAGGAAAAATGAATTTAATAAATTGTAAAATTAGAAATATAAATCCAAAATAAAAAAATGGGAGATAATAAAAACAATATAAAATATAATATTTGTACCGAATGCGATGGGAGCGGAAAAATAGATGGAAAAAAATGCCTTACGTGCAATGGGCGCGGGGTGGAATTAATTATAAACGGCGAGACATATTACTGGCAAAAATCAATGTCTTTTTTGCATATTTATCAACGGCGCGGGCATATATTAGTAAACGGCATTATAAATTTTGTTTTAGTTTTGCTGGGAGTTTTTAGTATTTTATCATTGGCATATTACGGATACTTGGTTAAAAATCCTGAAACGGTTATAAAAAATGTTTTATGGTCTTATGAACAGCAAACAAATTATTTACTGTTGATTTTTTGGCTGGGAGTTATCATTTTTATGGGATTGGTTTATCGGATGAATCGTGAATTTGAAAAAGGGCAACGGGTTAAAAAATTTTTTTCTCATGGGACGGATACCCATAGTGAACCGGATTTAGATCTAAGAATAAAAGATAAAAAAATAGAAATTTCAGCTTGCTTTACTCGCGACGGGATTATTGCTGTTGAAAAAACATATAATCTCGCAAGAAAAAGCGAGGAAGGAATTAATCCGCTGAGTTTATTTATTTCTTTGATGTTTTTTGAAAAAATTAATATAATTTTCTTTCGTTTGGGCATTGATTATAATAAGTTAAAAACCAGAATTTCCCACTACTTAAAACGGATAAATCATCAAAAAAAAGGAGATTATTTTTTAAAAAAAGTTTTGCTGGATGCGTATCTTGAAGCGTATAATGCGAAAAAAGAAAAAGTTGACGTGATGGAAATTTTAGTGAGTTTATTAAAAAATGATCCATTGTATAAATCTGAAATAAAAGGAGGAGTTTTAAATGAAATAATGTATGAGATGGAAATTGATTTAAAAAAAATTATAAATGTTGTGGAATGGCTTAGGATAAACGAAAAATTACGAAAAAATTGGAATAATTACCGCCATCGCTCGTTTTTTAAGCCGAATGGAAAAATGGATAGGGCTATGACAGCGGTTGCGACTCCCCATTTAGATCAATTTGGGCAGGATTTAACAATCCTTGCAAAATCCGGATACTTAGAACCTTGCATCGGACGGGAAAAAGAAATAGCTGTAATTTTTAGAATTTTTGAAAGCGGAAGCGCGGGAGTAATTTTAACAGGTAATCCAGGAGTTGGAAAAAATTCCGTTGTGGAAGGAATTGCCCAAATGATGGCGGCTGAAGATGTTCCTGAAATTTTCCAAGATAAAAGGTTTGTAAGTTTAAGTTTAGCGCGGTTAATAAGCGGCGCAAATCCCGAACAGGCGATGGGGCGTTTGATGGGCGCTTTGAATGAGGCGATAAGGTCTGGAAATATAATTTTATTTATTGACAGCATTGAGTCCATGATTGGAATTAGCGCAGGGAAAGAAGCCAGTTTAGACTTATCCGAGGTTTTATCTTCCTCAATGACAAAACATAGATTAACCGTTATCGCTACAACCACGCCTATTGACTACACTAAATATGTCGAGCAATCTGCATTAGTTGATGTTTTTCAGAGGGTTGCGATTGATGAGCCGGAGGATAATGAGGCAATCCAAATTTTAGAAGGAAAGACCTCTATGATTGAGGCGAAAGAAAAAGTATTTTTTAGTTATGGCGCCGTAGAAAAAGCGCTTTACTTTACGAAAAGATTTATCCATGATCGTTTCCTGCCTGAAAAGGCGATAAACATCATTGAGGAGGCGGGAGTTTTTACGCGAAGGAAAAAAGGAAGAAATTCTATAATAACGGTTGAAGATATCGCGGAACTTATTTCGCAAAAAATAAAAATTCCTCTGAATAAACTTACTCAAAAGGAAAGCGAGAGTTTATTGAATTTAGAGGAAAAAATACATGAGCGAATGATTGATCAGGCGGACGCAGTGAAAGCGGTTGCCGATTCATTAAGAAGAGCGCGGGTTGAGTTCAGGGATATAAAAAGACCAATCGCGAATTTATTATTTTTAGGTCCGACTGGCGTGGGGAAGACAGAACTCGCGAAATCTGTGGCTGAAATTTATTTCGGACGGGAAGAAGATATGATCCGTATTGATATGAGCGAATATCAAAATAAAGATTCGGTTGATCGTTTAATCGGCGCGCCGGATAATTACGAGGTTTCAGGAATTTTAACGGAAGCTGTCCGAAAACATCCTTATGCTTTGGTTTTGCTTGATGAAATAGAAAAGGCGCATCCTGATATCTTAAATTTATTTTTGCAGGTTATGGATGACGGACGGCTGACAGATAATCGCGGGCGGACGATTGATTTTACAAGCGCGATTATAATTATGACTTCAAACGCGGGAACGGCTTTTATTCAGGACGAAATAAAAAAGGGAACAGATATATCGCAAATTAAAAATTATCTAATGAATAAAGAATTAAAATTATATTTTAGGCCAGAGTTTTTAAACCGTTTTGACGAGGTTATTGTCTTTAAACCGCTTTCAATGGATGATGTGAAAGCTATAGCAAAGTTAATGCTTAAGTCATCTGCGAAGAAAATGGATGAAAAGGGCATTAAGCTGGAGTTCACCGATGACGCGATTAATTGGATTGCGCGTCTTGGTTATGATCCTACTTTTGGCGCGCGTCCTCTTCGCCGCGCGATACAGGAAAATATTGATACGCTTCTTGCAAAATATTTAATTTCCGAAAAAATTTCCCGCGGCGATCGGGCGGTTATAGATAAGGATGGGGAAATTAGAATTGAGAGGGATTAAAAAAGTTTGACGCGTATATAATATTTTTGTTCTTTTTATGGGCGATAGAATTAATGTGTAAAGAAAAAACACCGGAAAGGAAAAAAATCATGAAGGAAAAATTTGATTATCTGAAAACGAGGACTGATTTGACGATTTTGGTTATCGGCGGCGGGGGAAGAGAGTCGGCAATAGTTCGTAAGATCGTGCAGTCACCTAAGGTTAAAAAGATTTATTGCGCTCCGGGAAGCGCGGGCATTAAGGAAATTTCCGATAAAGTTCGTATTGTTGACATCAACGCTACTGATATTTCTCGTCTTCGGGATTTCGCGCTTGAACACTCGGTTGATATTACATTTGTCGGGTTGGAAGAACCGTTGGTTGCGGGTATTGTGGACGAATTTCAGAAAGAAGGATTGGCTATTGTCGGTCCGACAAAGGAAGCAGCGAAACTGGAAGGATCAAAAATATTTACGAGACGCCTTTTGCATAAGATGGGGGTTCCGTCAGCTGAATTTCGCGTGTTCAATGAAAGTGAAATTGAGGAATCCATAAACTATATCAATTCCACTCTCTGTATACCATGCGTGGTAAAGGTGGATGGTCTCGCCGGCGGAAAAGGCGCGATGGTATGCCATACGCTGGAAGAAGTGGATAATGCTTTGGAACGGATTAAGAGCGGTGAATTTAAAGAGGCATCCAAGCTCTTTTTGGTGGAAGAATTTCTCAAAGGAGAGGAGGCTTCTTATATAGTTTTAGTTGATGTTAATGGAAATATCCTGCCGCTTGCTTCGTCGCAAGATCATAAGTCGCGATACGAAGGCGGTAAAGGTTCTAATACCGGAGGAATGGGAGCTTATTCTCCCGCGCCTGTAGTTACTAAAGAAGTGGAGCAAAAAATTCTTGAAAAGATTATCAGACCTGTGCTTGCAGAGATGAAAAAAGACGGCGCTCCATTTTTCGGAGTGCTGTATGTCGGCGTAATGATTAAAGATGAAAATCCGGACCTGGTTGAGTTTAATGTCCGACTCGGCGATCCCGAGACACAGGTCATCATACCTCGGATGAAAAAACCCAATCTTGTGGAAATTATGATTGCTGTCCTAACCGGAGAGCTGGATCAGATAACTATTGAATGGGATAAGAGGTCGGCCGTCTGCGTGGTTTTAGCAACGAATGGTTACGGAGAGAGAAGCGAGCTTGAAACGGGCTATCCTATTTCCGGTCTTCGTGAAGCTGCCAAGTTAGGTGTGATTATTGATCATGCCGGAACAATGATTGATGGGTCGGGAAGATTCGTCAACAACGGCGGCAGAGTGCTTGGGATAACGGCGCTGGGAGATAATTTTCATAAAGCGGCAATGAATGCTTATGCGGCCGTCCATCAAATTACATGGTTTAATAAGGCATATCGCGCTGATATTGCTCGGAGGGCAATTGAACGTAATGATGATATAAAAAAGAAATAGTTCTTTAAATCTTAAGATAACTCTCCCTGTGTTGTCCGCAGGACACACAGGGTTTCCATAAAGAAAGTTTGGGAAAAAGATAAACCTTGGGACGCCCTGCGATGTCCAGCAGGACTCGCAGGGTCGTTCACAGAAACTGAGTGCCGCCTCCCGTATTACCAACGGTGGCACCTAACGCCTGCTCGTACCGCATGGGCAACGCTACGCATGGGTTCAGAACGCCGACTGCGGACGCTGCCGGATTAAGGCAGTTGGGGTGTTAATCGAGCCGAGTAATAACGGGAGCGGCTCAATTTTTTTATACTTTTAGATAAAATGACTTTTGTAAATACAAAATATCTGATAAAATGTATTTAGTAAAATGAAAACAAAGGTATTATCAGGTGCGATATTGTAATAAATGAAATATTAGCCGGTTGCATTTCGTGGAAAATTTAAAGATATAACTCCCTGTGCGTCCTTCGGACAGCACAGGGAGTTATATCTTTAAAAAAAAATAATATGATGAAAAAAATTATAATTTTTTTAATGGCAATAATCTGCGCGTGTTTTATGGTGCGAGCCGTTGGAGCGCAAATCCAATCTCAGCATCCGGTTGATGTGTATTTTTTTTACAACGTAGAATGTCCGCATTGCCATGAAATGCAGTTATTTTTAGCAAATTTAGTGAAAGACAATAATTTTATAAAGATTAGTTCTTACGAAGTATCTGATAAAAATAATCAGGCGTTATTAATGGAAATGGCGGATGCTTACGGCTCATCTATTGAAGGAGTGCCGGTTTTATTTATCGGAGAAAAAATGTTTGAAGGAAATTACCAAACCGAGGTAGGAAACGAGATTAATAATTGCTTGGCTATCGGATGCGCATCACCGATGGAAAAAATAGAAAATAACAAAAAAACCGCAAATTCCAGCGGTGAGGGATTTATGAATTTAAGATGGGTTATAATTGTTGCCGCTTTGGTATTTATTGGAGGGATAATATGGTCATCGCGGAAGAAGGATTGATTTATTTAGAAAAATTAAACGGAAAAAGATTAAAATTTTTAGTCGCGCTCTTAATTCGCGTTTTTGCAAGGTTTGTTTTTACAAATTTTAACCAATTTCTATTAGGACCTTTTTTCTTCGGATCTATAATAATTTCTATCATATCACCGCTTTTTAGTTTAGTATCTAATTGCGCGATATTGTCATTAATTCTTGACGCGACGCATTTATTCCCTATGTCAGTATGGATATGGTAGGCAAAATCAACCGGCGTGGAATTTTCAGGGAGATCAATAACATCTCCTTGCGGAGTAAAAACAAAAATTCTGTTTTGAAAAACATCTATTTTTAAATTATCCAGATATTTTTTATTTTCCTCAACTTCCTTTCGCCAACTATTTATTTCGTTCATCCACGCTATATTATTATTTCTCACGGGCAACGATCCATTTTCATCATAATACCAGTGGGCGGCTATGCCGTATTCGGCGGCATCGTCCATCTCTTTCGTCCTGATTTGGAATTCCACCGTTTCTTGCTCGCAAAATACGGTAGTATGAAGCGACTGATATCCGTTTGGTTTCGGTTGGGCGATGTAATCTTTAATCCTGCCCTTTAAGGGTTTCCAAAGCTGATGGATTATTCCCAAGACCGCGTAGCAATCGGGCACATTATTTACTATTATTCTAAGCGCGACTATGTCGTGTATTTTAATAATTTCTCTATTATGGCGCAGCAGTTTTTTATAAATACTATAAAGATGTTTTGTCCGTCCTTTTATAGAAACGTATTGAATATTTGATTCATCAAGTTTTTTTATAAGTATATCTTTAGATTTCGCGAGTAACCGTTTTTGATTATCATATTGTTCGGAAATTGATTTATTAAGTTTTGTAAATTCAGCAGGGTACATATAGCTGAAGGCGAGATTTTCAAGTTTTCCTTTTAGTTCGCTCATACCTAACCGGCTTGCAATTGGCGCGTAAATTTCCAATGTTTCGCCCGCGATTCTTAGTTGCTTTTCTCGCGGCAATGCATAAAGCGTTCTTAGATTATGGAGGCGATCAGCAAATTTTATAAAAATAACCCGTACATCTTCCGCCATAGCGATAAACATTTTTCTTAAATTTTCAATATATCTTTCCATTCCGCGGTATTTAATCGTTCCTAATTTCGTGATACGCATAACAAGCCCGGCGATTTCTTCGCCGAATTCTTTTTCAATTTCCCCTAAGCTAACGGAGGTATCTTCAGGAATATCATGTAAAAGTCCTGTCGCGATAGTAATATTATCAAGCCCGAGTTCCGATAGGGTAATTGCTGTATTTAATGAATGATGAATATAGGGCTCTTTATTTGCTCTTTTTTGTCCGCTATGGGCTTTTTCCGCAAAAGCATACGCTTTTTTTATTAAGTCTAAATTCGCATCGGGGTTATTTTTTTTAATAAGGTCGTAAAGAATTTCGGGAGTCATGGCAGGGAAGATATTAAGAAAAAAAGAAATAGAGAAATCGGGTAATAAACATATAATTTCTAATATCTTAATTTCTTAATTTCTGCTGTTTAAATGGCAGAGGGCAAGGATGCATAAATAAGATCAGAAAATCAGTAAAATTATTTTTTACATTCCTTATTACTGCAAACAATAATCTCACCGTCCTTTTTAGTGACTTTAGTAATCATTAAACTTCCGCATCTCGGGCATTTTTCGCCGGTCGGTTTATACCAAAGGGCGAATTTGCAATCAGGATAGCGATTGCACGCATAAAATTTTCCTTTGCGGGATTTTTTTTCTATAATTTCGCCTTCTTTGCATAGAGGGCATTTTATTCCGGTTGATATTGTCTGTTTTTTTATGTATTTGCATTTAGGATAATTAGAGCATCCTATAAATTTTCCGAACCGGCCATGTTTTAATATTAATTCGGCGCCGCATTCAGGACATTTTTCATCTATTTTTTCCGTCTCCTGCGGCTCTTCTTCTCCCGGCATCGGTTTTGTGTTTTTACATTCAGGATAATTTGAACAAGCCATAAATTTTCCGAATCTCCCTGTTTTTATAATCATCGGACTCCCGCATTTTGAGCATATCTCATCTGTTTTTTCTTCGGTAATTTCTTTTTTATTTAATTCTTTATCTTTTTTATTAAGGTTTTCTTTAAAAGGGAAGTAGAACTCTTTTATAACCGGTTGCCATTTTTTCCCGGCATCGGCTATTTCGTCAAGGTCATTTTCCATTTTCGCCGTGAATTGGTAATCAACAATATCATTAAAATGCTGGACTAAAATATCGTTTACCATTATTCCTATTTCTGTAGGATGCAACTTTTTATCATCCTCTTTTATTACATAATTTCTTTTTTGTATCGTATCAACCGTGGGCGCGTAAGTTGAAGGTCTCCCAATCCCGTATTCTTCTAAGATTTTTATAAGAGATGCTTCGGTGTAGCGGGCAGGCGGCTGGGTAAAATGCTGGAAGGGTTTAATTTCTATGGCTTTAATATCCTCATCTTTTTCAATAATAGGCAAAATATTTTCTTCAGTTTGTGTTGGATAAACCTTTAAAAAACCGTCAAATTTTATTATGGAACCATTGGCGCGGAAGGTATAAATATTATTTTTTCCGCTATTATTATTTTCAATATCAACGGTTGTGTTATTTATTATCGCCGGCATCATCTGACAGGCAATGGCGCGGCACCATATTAAATCATATAACTTAAATTGATTTTTATCAAGGTATTTTAGTATGCTTTCAGGCGTTTTTTCAGGATAAGCAGGTCTTATGGCTTCATGGGCTTCTTGCGCGCCTTTAGATTTTGTTTTATATAATGAAGGAGCTTTTGGCAGGTAATTTTCTCCAAAAGTATTTTTTATAATATCGCGAATATTTTCAATAGCTTCTTTCGCTATATTTAGCGAGTCGGTTCGCATATAAGTAATAAGTCCGCTTGATCCATCTTCTAACTCAATGCCTTCATAAAGCTGCTGCGCGATAACCATAGTTTGCTTTGAAGAAAACCCTAATTTTTTATTCGCCTCTTGCTGCAATGTGGAAGTCGTAAATGGGGGATAGGGATTTTTTTGAGTTTGTTTTTGCTGAATATCCGCAACCTTATATGCCAGATTTTTAAGTTTAGCTAAAATTTTCTCCGCATCTTCCCCATTGCCGATAGATAATTTTTCTAATTTTTTCCCATCTATTTTATCAAGTTTTGTTTTAATTTTTTCATCGGAATTTATTTTTTTAAAGATGCCTTCAATCGTCCAATATTCATCTGTTTTAAAATTTTCTATCTCTCTTTCCCGTTCTACAATAAGCCGTACAGCAACTGACTGCACCCGTCCCGCGGAGAGTCCTTTTGCGACTTTTCGCCATAAAAACGGCGAAAGTTCATAACCGACCAAACGATCTAAAATACGCCTTGCCTGCTGGGCGTCAACTAAATTCATATCAAGTTTCCTCGGATTTTTTAAGGCTTCTTCTATCGCCTTTTTAGTTATTTCATGAAAAACAATCCGCTGATATTTTTTTTCAGCGGATGCGCCGAATAATTCCAATAGATGCCACGATATCGCTTCTCCTTCGCGGTCTTCATCGCTCGCTAATATAATTTTATTAGCGCTTGCCGCTTCTTTTTTAAGTTCCGTTGCGACTCGTTTTGCCTTTGCCGGTATAACATATTGGGGTGCGAAATCATTATCAATATCAATCCCCATCTTACTTTTTGGAAGATCTCGTATATGTCCGAATGATGAGAGTATTTTATATTCTTTCCCTAAAAATTTTGATATGGTTTTTGCCTTAGTAGGCGATTCAACAATAACTAGATTCTTCATAATTGTCATACATGAATCAAGAATCATGAATTAAGAATCATGAAAATCAAATTCATTTTTTATTTGTTCAAAAATAAGCGGAAATTTTTTAAATCCCGCTTTTGCATTTATCATAAGATAATGGGGGAGATTTATAAAAATGTCAAGCTGCCTAAATTTAGAAATTAAGAAATTGTTAATTAGTTTCTGTTGAAAGAGTCCTTATAACGGGGACAGTCCCCTTTAAATTTACAAAGATTGCTCTGGAAAATAGCTTATCTAAGTTAAAAAATATAATTGTGAAAATTTGCAGGGGACTGTCCCCAACGGAAAATCTTCACTATTTCAACAGTAACTATTTAAGCGCCATCTTCTTAAGCAACCCCGTATTTTTATCCGTATAATATAGATATTGCCCATCGTCGGAAATAAAAAGAGTGTCAATGGTCGCGTTTTCCGCGGGGCGCGCAATAAATTTTTTTTCGCCGGTAGTGATATTAATTTTATAAATATTATCAGGTATGTCGTCGGCTATTTCAGGGTAAATTCCGCTTGCATCAGGCAAACTTTCAGGCACGGCGCAATAAATATTTTCATTGTCATAAAAAGAACATTTATCCGCCCATGTGTTAACATCTATTTTTCTTCTATATTTACTCATATCTTCTCCGTCAGCAGTAACCGTCCATAAGAGCGGCTTAAAACTAGAGGCGCTGTTATAAACGCTGTATAAAAGTTTATCGCCTTTTTTTGACCATAATCCCTCAAATCCACGCCCCTCAATTATAGTAAGCGGGAAATTCTCATGGTTTTGCCCGATAAAATATAAATTTTGACGATCAAAATCGGAACTTTCGGCATACATCGCGATAACTTTATTATTCGGCGACCAGTTATTATATACTTTATCGCCGTTAGTTCCAAGCTGCTCCACCGGTATAATGCTGTCTCCCGCAGGATCGCTTATGATTAACCAATTATTATCCGTATTTGAAGATAAACTTTTGGCGGCGATTTCGTTTCCTTGCGGGGAATAAGAAAATTCCTGCCAATGCTGGGGCAAAGTAACCTGTTTTTGAGTTTTAAAATTATATACTATGTTTGAGCCGTCGGGATACTCAAGCACCGCCTCCATCTTATTAGGCGACCATGTTATTTTTTCAACATCGTAAAAAATCTTGCTCGACATATAGTTAATTTTTCCGTCAGGCGAGATTCTTATAAATTTTCCTTCAGTTTTATCATACGAAATAACGCCTCCGTTATTCGGCGCGGCGGTAACTCCATAAATCGGATTATCGTATAATGTTGCTGTTTTAGTAATTCCTCCGTTCGCGGCAGGGGATGGGCTATAAATATTTTGGAGAGTTGTATTAGTTTCAGGAATAATTTTTTCCGCGCCCTCGGGCATGGGCAACTGGCTTTGTCCCGCGCCAGGCAAGGTTTGCGTCTGTTGGCCTGTTCCGGCAGGAGATGTTGTTATTTCAGTTGCTGTTTTTGTATGAAAGAAAAAATAAAAAATTAAAAAACCTAGCAGCAATGCGGTCAATATAAAAGCAATAATCAAAAAAATTTTTCTATAGCGAAACATTTAATTAATGCAAAATGTAAAAATCAAAAATCAAAATGTAATTTAAAATGTAAAATATAGGACAAAATAGAAGCATTCTAAATTTTGCATTGTCATTTTACATTTTGATATTTGCATTTTAAATTATTATAGCGGCTGTTTAAAAATTAGCCCGGTCTTCCTTAGCGCGTATTCAATATTTTTTTCCAACTCGTCGTATTCGCAATTAGAAATACCCGGCCGCGCAAGGATTGCGATATCGCATCCTTTTTTTATTTGATCAAAATTAAGGCGCAGTATTTCGCGCAACCGCCTTTTTATTTTATTTCTTACAACTGCTTTTTTTGATACTTTATTGCTTATAATAATTCCAAAGCGAGTAATATTGATTTCGTTTTTTACATATTTTATCCCTAAAATTTTCGTAAAAAATGAGTCGCCATTTTCAAAAATATTTTCAAATTCTTTATTTTTCGTGAGGCGGTTTTGTTTGGGCAACATGAATATTTATTTTAGATTTTATAATGCAGATTTTAGATTAAATATGTATTTTTTAATATGCAGTAATTTTAATATTTTCGCATGCCATCCCTCATAATATACCATTGTCTTTTCTCGCCACGCCAGGTTTTGCTGGATGGTGTATTATGGATATAGTAATGATGCATTATTTATCAAAAGATTAACTTAAATAATTAAATCTAAAATCATAAATCTAAAATTTTACTAGGCGCAGAGTTTTTCCCTTCCTTTTGCTCGTCTATTTTTCAGGATTTTTCTCCCTGATGCTGTACTCATTCTTTTTTTAAATCCGTGCTCTTTTTTCGTTGTTCTTTTTTTCGGTTGGTAGGTTCGTTTAGGCATACAGATCAATAAAACAAGAAAACATTAAAACAAAAAACAATATTTTTTATTTTGAGTTTCTTTTGTTTGAATTTTTAATATCACTTTAATATTATCAAATTATTCAGAAATAGTCAAAAAATTTGAAATGTGGTAGAATAGATAGGTAATAGTTAATTAGTTGATTAGGATTGTAAATAGTAATTTATAGTAATGGATGCTGGATTATTTAATAGTAATTTATGGTAATTGATAATAATTTGTTATAATTTATAATGTTTAGGCACTGTAACAAAATAACTTGAACAATTTCATCTCATATCCACACCATTTTTACTTCTTAAAAATTCTCAAAATAGCTCGCTATTCTTTAAATTTTTAAAAAGCAAATCTGGCGTAAATCTGCGCGAACTTGATCAACCTATTTTGTTACAGTGCCTTAACTTTTAATTTTATGTCCAATAAAAACCTGAGACCGGCGGCAGCCGCCGGTAAATTTTATCCGGCTTCCAGCGATATTTTAGAAAAAGAAACAAAATCTTTTATGGCAGCAAATGATTGCTATAAAAATGATGATGTCTTCGCTTTAATGTCCCCCCATGCCGGGTATAAATACGCGGGGGATGTTTACGGAAGCGCGTATTCCACAGTTAAGGGACGGAAAATAGAAACGGTAATAATAATCGGCAATAGCCATCATTCTTATTTTGACGGAATTTCTATTTACGCTGAAGGCGGTTATGAAACGCCCATGGGCAATATTAAAATTGATAGTGAGCTTGCTAAAAAAATTATGGCGCGGGATAAAAAATTTATCGTTGACCAAAATATGCATAGCACGGAGCATTCAATAGAAGTGCAGCTTCCTTTTTTAAGAAGCGTTTTAGGAAAAGATTTTAAAGCAGTCGCTGCTTTAATGGGAAATGATTTGATGGTAAACTGTAATTTGCTGGCGAATGCGCTAAAAGATATATTAGGAGAAAGAAAAGACGTTTTAATTATCGCCTCTTCCGATATGTCCCATTATCCGCCTTATGATGACGCAATAAAAGTTGATAATGAGGTTTTAGAAATGATAAAAAGCGGGAGTGCGGAAAATCTTGAGCATTTATTATTAGAACTTGAAACAAGATCCATACAAGGCGGGGTATCTTTTTTATGCGGCGCGGGAGCTGTTAAAACGGTTATGCTATTAGCAAAAGGAATGGGGGCGGATAAAATAGAGATATTAAAATATCTAAATTCAGGCGATGTTATCGGCGATAGATCTGGAGTAGTAGGATACGGGGCTGTCTCATTTTCGTTTTCTTCTTCGGCAAATGCAGAAAATTCTTTTCTAAGCTCCGAGGATATTATGTCTGAAGAAGATAAAAGGACATTGTTGAAAATAGCAAAAGACGCTGTTGAGGCAAAAGTGCGCGGCGAGAATTTAGAAGATTTAAAAGTCATGTCTAGTTTTTTAAATAATAATAAAGGAGTATTTGTCACTATAAAAAAAGGCGGAAATTTAAGAGGATGTGTCGGGAGAATAATATCTGATGAGCCGTTATATAAAGTTGTAAGCGAGGTTGCGCAGGAAGCGGCAGTTGCGGATTCGCGGTTTATGCCCGTAACTGCGGAAGAATTATTGCAACTTAAATACGAGGTTTCTGTAATCGCCAATTTTGAAAAAATTTCCGACCCGTATAAAGATATAACCTTAGGTGCGCATGGAGTTCAAATAAGACAAGGTTTTAGGTCAGGAGTATTCCTGCCTGAGGTAGCTAAAGAAACAGGATGGGATTTAGAAACATTTATGAATCATCTTTGTGAGGAGAAAGCAGGTCTTTCTCAAGATGCATGGAAAAACGATAGCGCGGAGATTTATAGGTTTAAAGTAGAATCGGCGGGATAGATCTTAAATTATGCTCTATTTTATTGCTGAAATTATGTAAATTTGGTATGATAATTTAAGGAAATTTATTAATTTAATTTTTTCCGCGCGAAAAAGGCGCGGGAAGTATTTTTTTTGGAAAAAAAAATGGGAAATGATTTAGAAAAAAAAATTTCAGAGAAAAAAACTAAGAAAAAAATCAAGGGCTGGAAAATAGCTATTAGTATAATCGCAATTATAATAATAGCTTTTTTTATTTGGGTTTTAACATTGCCTGCGCCAAAGGGTTCGCAGGAAGAATGGCTTTCTCAATTTAGCGCTGAAGATTTAGAAAAACTTAATTCA
>JAZDMY010000063.1:0-4958 GCA_043800435.1 bacterium | reverse complement strand
GCCTATAGCGGTACTGGAAAATTTTTCATTGATCCTGATGATGGGTTTAACCCATACGAACACCCATTTTGGACAGAATGGAGCAAACGATCTCCGTTTAATATGTCGCAGTGTAAATACTGCGAGGCGTTAACAATTTGCGGGGGAGGATGTCCGCATAATGCAGATTTGAATAATGGCAGTATATGGGAGGTGGATGCAAGCTTTTGTATTCACGCAAAAGAAACGCTGCAATGGCTGATTTGGGATTTATACGAAAAAACTATCAAATAGACGGCACAAGGGCGGCTGATTGCAGTTTAATCAGCCCGCCCTATATTTTTTATATGGGTATGATATAATAAATATATGTCTAAAGTAAATTTTAATTATGATGTCACTAAGGACGCTTGGAGCTGGGCGCTGATCGCAAAAGATAAAAATATGTGGGGTCTAAATTGGCGCGACCAGATTGCTCAAATCCCTGATGAACTTTTAGAAAAAATAGAGAATGCTGATTCTTCTTACGCCCAAAAAATAATTAAGGAATATATCGAGAATGATCCTAAAAAAGAATATAAAAACAAGGTTATGTACTCTGAAATGCGGACGCTGGAAAAAGTGTGGAGAATTATTGAAAGGAAATATTTCAAAATACTTTCAGAAATAATGCAAAAGCTGATTTTTTTAGATGTAATCGATTGCTATTTTACTACTGGGTTTGTGTGTATTGATAACGGCGAAGAAAATTGGTTTATGGTTTCTATGTGGCACAGCATCCCTTTTTCAATAACCAATGTCTGCCATGAAATTATGCATCTCCAATTTTTGAATGGTTACAAAGATTATCTTAAAGAAAAGGGATTAAAAAATAATCAAATTGAGGATATAAAAGAATCTTTAACGTTTTTATTAAATGAACCGGAATTTGATAAAATTATATTATGTCAGGATGCTGGATATCCTGAACATGAAAGATTAAGAAACAGGATGAAGAGTATCTGGCAAGAAGATAAAAACTTTCAAAGATTCTTGGATAAAGCAATAGGAATTACAAAAGAGGAATTTCCTAATAGAGAGAAAATATAGTGAGCATCCAATGTTTTACCGCCTACGCTATCAGAGAAAACTTAGATTTAGATTGCTCTGCACTAATTTTTACAATCCATAGATGATCTATAAAATTAAATTTGTTATAAAATCTTTTACAGCCGAAATTTTATCGCCGTCTGTCTCATCATAAATTTTCGTAATAGCGCTTCCTACAACCGCAATATCGGCAATACCTTTAAGTGCTAATAAGTGTTCCTTTTTAGAAATTCCAAATCCGACTGCTATGGGCGCGTTTATAATTTTTCTGACTTTATCTAGATTGTTTTCTAATTCTTGATCAAATTTCACTTCTGTGCCGGTCGTTCCTTTATGGCTTGCAAAATAAATAAACCCTTCGGCTAAGGGAGCATTTAATTTTAATCTTCTTTCATTGCTTGCCGGCGATAGCACTCTAATAACAAAGATTCCGTATTTTTTTGCGGCTTTAATAAACCCCTCGTTCGGCTCTTCATCCAAAGGAATATCAGGGACTATCAAGCCAGAACATCCCGCGTTTGCTGCGTCTTTGCAAAAATTTTCTATCCCATATCTATGAACGATATTAAAATAAGTCATAAATAACAGGGGTATTTCTATTTCCTTTGATAAATTTTCCATCATGTCCATAGCATCCTTAACCGTCGTTTTATTATCTAACGCTGATTGATTAGCTTTCATCAGTGCGGGACCATCGGCGACAGGATCGGAAAAAGGAATTTGGAGTTCTATAAAGTCAACTTTGCAATCCGCCATAATCTTTATTAATTCGCGGCTTTCGCTTAATGAAGGATGTCCTATAACAACGTGGGTCATCAGACCCAGCCTCTTTTCCTGCTTTATTTCGTGAATTTGTTTATCAATTTTATTCATAACAAAATTTATTTTAACGCTTGTTCAGCTAAAAACTTTTTCCAATTTTTATCTCCCAATGCCTCTCCAATAATAAATATATCTTTATCTCCCCGTCCTGAAATATTTATAACAATAACGTTGTTTTTTTTCAAAGAGGGAGCCAATTTAATTGCTTCAGCTACTGCGTGGGCTGATTCCAACGCGGGGAAAACCCCCTCTGTTTTAGCCAATATTGCAAAAGCATTCAGGACTTCTTTATCAGTCGCGTAAGTATATGAAACCCTTCCTTCCTCAAATAATTTTGCGTGTTCCGGTCCAATTCCTGCATAGTCAAGTCCGGCGGAAATACTATGCGTGGGCTCAATTTGTCCGTCTTTATTTTGGATAAAGTATGATTTATATCCTTCTACTACGCCGATACTCCCTGTATTCTGCAGTCGTGCGGCATGATTCCCGATTTTATTAACATTTCTGCCCCCGGCTTCAACCGCAATCATTTTTACATTCTCATATTCCAAAAAAGCATTAAAAATTCCTATTGCGTTGCTTCCGCCGCCGACGCAAGCGATTATATAATCAGGCATTTTTTCTCCATATTCTAAAAGCTGCTCTTTTACTTCCAAGCCGACTATACTTTGAAAATCGCGGACCATTGAAGGATATGGATGCGGACCCAAAGCAGAACCAAGCAGGTAATATGAATCGTCAACATTTGTTATCCAGTCCTGCAGCGCTGCTGTGACAGCATCCTTAAGCCGTTGAGTGCCGTGCTGGACAGAGATAACTTTAGCTCCAAGCTGTTCCATCCAAAAGACATTAGGTCTTTGCCGTTCTACGTCAACCGCTCCCATATATACGACACATTCAAATCCGAATTTTGCGGCAACTGTTGCTGTTGCGAGCCCGTGCTGTCCTGCTCCGGTTTCCGCGATTAACCTTTTTTTACCCATCCTTTTCGCCAGCAAAGCTTGCCCAAGACAATGATTTATTTTATGCGCGCCTGTATGGTTTAAGCCCTCATTTTTTAAATAAATTTTCGCGCCGCCTAATTTTTCCGTTAAATTTTCTGCAAAGTAAAGAGGAGTAGGCCTTCCGCTATAATTTTTATACAAATCCATAAGCTCTTTTATGAATTTCGGATCATTTTTTATATCCTCATATGCTTTCTCAAGATTTTCTAAAGCGGGCATAAGCATTTCAGGCGCATATTTTCCTCCGAATTTTCCGAAGTGTCCTCTATTATCCGCATCATATTTAGTTTTTAGAAATATATTGTCCATATTTATTTTATTTTACATCAGTTTATTTATTATCGCAAGTTAAATATAAAAATGGGGCGGGGAGAAATAAGATTATTCTCCCCGCATTGTCAACCCAGAACTCCTCCACTGATGAGTTCTCGTAGTTCTAACTGCTCTGCTTCTGTAAGCCCTTTAAAAAATACTGAAGCAGCGCCTCCATTAAGGGCAATAAATTTGTGCCATTGCCCCTTATATTCAGGGTTTTCTTCCAAAAATTTTTCAAGTTTTTTATCCACGGTCATTATAATCACCCCCTTTGTGGATTTTAGTAAAAGAACGATTTTTAAAATAAAAAACTCTCGTCTTTTTATCCAAATAAAAAATATTCAGATAAAAGGACGAGAGGTTATCCCGCGGTGCCACCTTGTATTGCCTGAATCCGTGTGACGACGGATTTAAAAAATCCGTCAGTAAAAACGGATTTCAATGCCACTTTTACTGACTCAGACTCCCGTTGCTACGGGACGACATCAGTTATCCTATGATTACGGAGGAAGCCGGATTTTTACATCTCCGCAAGAAATGCGGGGTAGCGAAAATCATCCCTTCCCTTAATGGGAGTATTCAAGCCCAATCCTTCGGTTTCCCGAAGGACTTGAATTTAGGATTTTGTAATAATTATAAATGTTCTTAATGATTATAATTTATCACATAATAAAAATATGTCAATATGCTAAAAATTTATTTGCGTAATTTTTTATATTTTAGTATCATAATAACATATGAAAAAATATTTTCGTTTGACATTATTATTTCTTATTTTAGCCGAGATTTTTTCTTTCTTCGGTTTTTTATATTCGGTTTTTAATAAGATATGTTTTTTAGCAATTTTAATTATTACGTTGGCGCTTTGTCTGAAAAAGCTGGAATATGGCATTTATATAATGATGGCGGAATTATTCGCCGGCTCGTTCGGGTATATGTTCTTTTATGATTTAAACGGGACGGCGGTTTCATTGCGCATAGGTCTGTTCGTTATAATAATGTCAGTATGGATGGCAAAGACGGCAAATAAAAAAAATAGGGAAGAGGCGCTGAAGCGATTTAAGGAAAATAAATTTATAAAATATTATTTTTTACTGTTTGGATTTTTATTATTAGGAGTTATTGTCGGGTTTCTGCGCGGCAATGGCGCGGGTAATGTCTTTTTTGACGCAAATGGTTATATTTATTTCGGTCTTATCTTTCCGCTTATTACAGAAATTAAAGCATTGGATCATCTTAAAAATATTTTTTCAATTTTTGCGGCATCAGTTATAGTCGTTTCGGCAAAGACAATTTTTTTATTATATGTTTTTTCGCATAAGATGTATTATGTTATGGAATTTTTATATCGCTGGGTGCGGGATTACAGATTTGCGGAAATAACCGGGATGAAATACGATTTTTATCGCGTTTTTTCCCAAGCGCATATTTATACGTTAATATTGCTTTTCTTTTCGGTTTTTTTAATGTTTTATTCCTTAGGAAAAAACATCGCAGAAAAGAAAAAACTTTTCGCGCTTTATGTCTTATCTCTGGCTATTATTATTATCGGACTTTCGCGGAGTTTTTGGGTTGGGGGATTTGCGGCTGTTTTGGTAATGTATTATATTTTTATTTTTGTTCAAAAATTTCCGTGGAGAAAAGTATTAAATATAACACTGGCTTTGACCGCGGGTGCAGGATTATCTTTGTTTTTAATTTTTGCAGTCGTTAAATTTCCTTATCCTGGCGCAAGCGGTGAATTTTCAG
>JAZDMY010000053.1:0-4633 GCA_043800435.1 bacterium | reverse complement strand
ATATTATCATAGTTTACAGTTTACTGTCAACTGTAAACTATCCTGAAGAATAAACGGATAAATAAAATTATTTTTTAATATCTGAATTTGAATATTTAAATTAAAGAAGGGGAGAAGTCATTGTTATGCCTCTCCCCTTTTTATTAAAATCAGATATTATTTGGCCGTCTCTATTCTATTAGAAATCCTTCCCCATATTTCATTTTCAATTGCTCCATAAGAATAATTAGGATAAGTATTATCTTCAGCTATATTCCCCGTATTATCTAATAAACATTCCCTAACTTTCGCGCTATGCCCTTTTCTCTCCACCAATAATTGCTTATTAAGTAAAAAATTTCCCTCGCTATCATTTTCTGAATGCTTTATGCTTGTTACATTTCCCTGATCATCCCATCCAAATTCTTTAGAAGTCATTAAAATTCCATTTCTTTCAAACGATTCTCCGGTAGGGTAATATTTCCCCCCCTGTATTTTATTTTTACTTGTCTCTATAAAACGATCCCCCGTTGCATCGTTCCTTGTTATTGTATGCGCGTAATCGCCTTCCGCACCATTACCTTCCTCTGGCTCTGCATACTCGTGTTTATATTCTCTTGTAACATTTCCTTCTGTATTAAATCGTCTGCTCTCTAATATTTTTAAATTTCTCATTATTCCCAACCCGACTCGCTCGCCGCCAGAACAAAGATATTTTTGTTCAACTCTACCGATAACTTCTCCGTGATCTCCTAGTAAATTATATTCGCCTATCCTCTCATCTTGGTTTTCGCCCTGTCTTAATTCCATCATATTTCCGTAAGGATCTCTCATTAAAGGTATCCTTTCTTCTAAAGATGCCTCGGCTATTGATCTTTCTCTAAAATTTCCCTCTTTCATATTTTTCACTTATCTTAACTTATTATAAGTAAATTTGAATTAATTATGACTTACATAAGTTAAAGAATAATATTTAAAATTAATATTTTTCATCTAAATTATATAGAAATATTAACACAAATTAAAATTTTAGTCAATATTTTTATCAAACACTTCCACAACTTCCCGCCACCTTGAAAATGGCAAGTCAAATAATTTTATCTTTATTTTTTTATAAATCTCGCTTATAACTTCTTTCCTGTCCCATGATCTGATGCCTAAATTTCTATACTCCTTTTCCACGCGATATTGTAAAAGTTCCACAAAATTATCTTTGTTGTATTCTTTACCCTCAACTTTCACCGGACCGGTAATCGCTAAAAGATCGGTTATAAGTTTCGGAGTAATCGCCGCCACCGCGTCAAAATTAACATCGGAAGAAATTTCACTTGCCTTATTTTTTTTAGATAATAGCCTGCTTTCATTTTTATAAAACCATTCTATCTTATCGGCGGATATATTCCAGTCCGGCGACCAGTTTGCGTCCCGCATATACCATTTATTAACTCCCAAATATTTCTTTAACGGTTCCGGCGGCGCGATATTTAAAATATTCTGCACGGGCATATCAAGATGGTAAATATCATGGGTCGCGCATTCCGCGATTTCCCCGTTTTCCATAGTTAATAATGAGAAAGTTCCTAAAAATCCGCCTGTCGGACGAAGTTCATCACTATTTTGCAACATTACTAAGTAATTAATTTTTTCAGGGTAGCCGAATAAAGAAGGAAATACTTTTAACATCGGGGAAGCTTTAGTTAAAATTATTCTGCTTTCCTCTATTTTTATTTTTAAATCATTAATTTGCGCGCCGTATGGTTTTAAAAATCCGGCATATTTTAAATTATTAATTTTATCTGCCGTCATGCTTAAATCATTTTCTATTTTTTCAAGCGCTAAAGACGCATCGCCTGCAAACTTTAAAATTTTTTTCTTTTCATTGATGCTGAATTTTGAAAAGCTCATTTTCCTATTTCCCTCCAATATATTTTCAAAGTTAAACCCAAGCTCAACCCCTTTTTCTATAATTCCGCTTAAAATAAAAGAAGCATTTATTAAATTTTCTCCGTTCTCAAATTGTGTTTTACACGGCCAGTGGCGAAAAATAAAATACCTTTTTTTTAGTTGCGCGAAATTTTGCACAGCTGCGGAAAAATTATTTTGAGCCGCTGCCGCGGTTATAACAGCCTGATTAAATTTTTGCTCTTTCGCAAAATATATGGAACCTTCTATATAATCTTTGCCTAATAACGCTTCATCATAAATTTGTTTTATAATAAAAGGACAGGCGGAAAAATTTATAATCAAAAGCAGTAACAGGATAAGCGAGGTGTAAAAAAAATATTTTATAAATTTCCTTTTCATACAAATAAAATCGAACAATATTCTATCCGTGTTCCGCGTATATCCGCTTCTTATCCGTGCTAATCAGTTTTAAAACGGATTAACACTGATTATTGACGGATTTCACGGATCACTGATAAACTCAATAAAATTCCGTAATAACCCGCCGCCCTCATATCATAAAAAAAAATAAATGTAAAGATTGACTTTTATATTTCATTTGCTATAAGTCCTAAGTGGTTAGTGTTGAAATAGTCGCGTCATTCTGAGCCCGAGCGCCAGGAGGGCGAAGAATCCCAGCGTTTTTCTGCTTAACCACGGGATCCCATTCGGCTACGCTCAGGGCAGGCTCTTCACTCGCTTGGGCTCGTTCAGGATAACGCTGTGGACACTATTTCAACAATAACTAATTAAACCTAAAAAATGAAAGGAGACATCCCTTGCGACGAAAAAAAATTATTCTTGCCGTTCTTTTTATTTTATTTTTTGCGTGCGGAATGGAAGAGAAAAAAATGGATGAAATCGCCCGTTTTTCAATATGCGCGCCTCCCTGCTTTTGCGATTGCGCGGACAGGATAATAACTAAATGCTGTCCGGAGGCGGTTATTTCCATAGAAGCTGTTTCTTCTTCGGCGATCGTTTATAATGTGGTTAGCATAACCTTTTTTAATGCTTCCGCCGCTCCAACAAACGGAGAAATTTTAATAAGTTCCTCCGGCGCTCTTTTTTCAAGATGCTATAAGGGAAATAATGTCATCTTTAAAAAGAAGGCATATCCATTATTGTTATACGATACCCATCCCGCTATTTTCACGCTTCGGGTTTCCACGGCGGAAAATGCACAGGAAGAAAGCTATGTGCAATATTGCCTTAAAGAAGTCGTTCTGCAAGATTTAACTTTGCAATCTTATACAATAAAACTAAACTTATGCGGTGAGAAATTTTTTGTTGAAAAAAAAGAATGCGAGGATTAAATCGCACAAAAATAAAAAAGCATAATGCGAATGCATTATGCTTTTTCCTAATCTATAAAAGTAGAAATCAAATATAGGGATTAAACTAATCCTTCGCCATATAGCGCAATAAAGCGCCCGAGTTTACCCCCTTTGCAAAAGGGGGAAATTGAATTAAGCTGCGCATAGCGCAACGCGCTATTACAGCAGCGTGTCATCCCGCAAACCGCGCAGTTCCGCCTTAGCGGAACGAAGTCGGTTATGCGGGATCCAGGATTAACCAATCACCAATAGGCGTATTTTGTAAAACTAAAATTTAAATTTCCATTCAAAATTATTTTTGGATTTCACATTCCTACTTCTCACTCCTGGATCCCGCATAACAACTCGTCCCTCGTTGTTTGCGGGATGACACGTAGATTTTTACGCTAAACTATGTCAAAATATTAAAATTAAACTATATTATCTTTCAAACATAGGAGCGATCTACAAAAGTAGAAATCAAAAGAAATTAAACAGCCTCAGCTGTTTATTATTAAGAAAAGCTGATTTTGGGGAGTATTTCGCACTTGCCCACTGTGGGTGACAATGTTTATTTACTGTATGTCTGCATGTAACAATTCCTTCCCTTTTATGGCTCTTACTATTTTTTCAACAATAAAAACAGAGCCATCTTTTTTATCTGCAGTTATATCGTAACTCATAAGAAATACGTCTTCGAAAGGATCTCTTGGCGACCAACTTTGCAGCGGATTTCTTACGCTATAAATCTGCTGTATAACAAAATCCTTAGTTTCCTTGGATGTAATGCTTAAAATCTTATCATCCTCCATGGCAACCCTCCAATAGAATTCGGAAAACAATTTTACATTTTCCATGTTGATTAATATTTTTAATACACCTTTTTTATTATTAGAACTATCATATTTTTTAGTATCGAAATAAGAACATTTGAGTGCGCTTATTTTGCCCTCATAACTGGTAATACTGCCGTCGGCATTTACTGCTGTTTCGATGATTCCAATATTAATAAATGATTTATCTGTAATTTTCTTTGGCGGTAGAACATCATATCTATTTTGATCGCGAGAATACCCCCAAACATTCAATGCTACTTCGCCTATATTTTGATTCATCCATTCTAACGCATCGTTTTGATCTTCAAAGCAAATCAACCTATCATCTGAGCCGGAATACTTTATGTATTCTAAACCAATTTCTGATTTGTCAATATATTGATAGTGATAATCTGGAGATGTTGCCGCCAAAACATCTTCATCCGAAAATTCTTTTTGCTCCAATTCGAATTTCGGTATATTTATTATTTGTTGTTCTGAAGTAATTGTTTTTTGAGTACCCATTTTTTTAAACAAAACTGCTCCACCCAAAAGAATTACCAAAAATAAAACAAATCCGAT
>JAZDMY010000111.1:0-2606 GCA_043800435.1 bacterium | reverse complement strand
CCCCTTATTTGATTTGGTTTCCCTCTTTTAAAAAGGGGGATTTTTTGTGAGTAGGAACTGGGTAATTTAAGTTTTCCTGTGGCAGCGCGCGCTGAAAAAATGCGCACGAAGTAGAGTGGAAATTGACAAAGTTGTGATGCCGAAAAATCCCCCCGTCTGCCTTCGGCAGCCGACCCCCTTTGGGAAAGGGGGTGAACACAGAATGATACGGCTATTTTCGTGGTAAGCGCGGCAGAATAATCAGTAGAGCTTCGGCCATAGCTTTTACTGGATTCGTGTCAAAGTGCGTTTGTCTAAAAATACGCTTGTTAAATCTAACTTCTACTTCTGCCCGTAAACTAGTGAGTGAGAAGTTAATTATTTCCAGAGCTATCCCTGTAATTTTTTCAATACAGCTGCAAATCGCTTCAGGTATATTTTTCCCTTGCGCGGCATCCAATCGTTCTGTGCCATTAGGCAATAAAATTCCCAGTGTAATAATTGTATGAGTGTCATTGCCGCTAAACTGGATATTTTTTAAAGTATACGATGTTTCCATTTCCCCCTCCTTAATGAACAAAAAAACCATCCCTTCAAAGGATGGCAGGTTTATAATAAGTGAACGGATTATTTATTCTAAATAAAACTTAGCCATCCTTTTAAATGGTAACAACAACAAAGCCCACAATGATAAGGCGGCTAAGTTAAATGTTTCATTTTTTAGAATGACTTTATTCATAATGGTTTTATTATAGCGGGCTGGAAAAAATTGTCAAGCATGGTTACACACCCTAACTCCTCTCAAGAGGGGAACTTAAAAAATGACAAAAGTTTTCGGATATGATAGAATAATAAAATAAATTTTAAATTGCAGTGTCATTCCGACCGAGCGAAAAAATATTTATGCAGCCCTTCGGCTTTGCTCAGGGTAAACTCCGCGAAATAAATATTTTTAAACGAGTGGAGGAATCTGTACAAGGGTTTTGCCTAATAACAGATCCCTCCACTCGCATTTCACGCATCCTCGCTTTGCTTGGTTGCGTTCAATGCTCGGTCGGGATGACAAACATAAAGTCTTTTATTGAAAATTGTAAATTGGAAATTCTATCTATGACTTCTAAACAATTAAAACAATTCTTAACATATCTGAAAAAAGATAATATGATCGCGGGACCTATTAGGGACGGCGAGGTTTTAAATTTTAACGAAGTGGACGATATTAATGATTTAGAATTTTCAAATAAAATCCCGTTGCGTTCGTTTAAGAGGTTTTTATTGCCGGTAAGGGAGGTTATGTCTTTCGGCGGTAGAGACGCATCGCATAGAGACGCATCGCAATGCGTCTCTACAAATAAAAAAATGGCGTTGGTCGGGCTGACGACACCGGATTTGCGGGCGATAACTATTTTAAATCATATTTTTGAGAAAGATCCATATTATCAGGAACGGATGAAAAAGACCTTGATAATCGGCTATGCGGAAATGCCTGATGAATATAAGGGGATGTTTGCGGTGCGCTATGAAGAAAATATTTTAGAGCATTTGCAGTTTGATATTTTTATTGCGGGGGAAACTGGGAAATCTGCGTTGACAGATGAGCAGAAAAACGCTGGGATTCTTCGCCCTCCTGGCGCTCGAGCTCAGAATGACGCACAAAATAAGCGGGAAAAGTGTGAATATAAAATTTTTACGGGCTCTGAAGATGGGCAAAGAGTATTAGATAAATTCGGATATAAAAATTATGAAAATGTGCAGTTCGCGGGACTCATCCCCGAAGAAGGCGCTGAAAAAAATGTGATCGCGATAAGGAAAGCGATGGAAAAGATGTCGCCGGATAATGAAATTTTTAAAGGTTTTGGAAAAAAGTGTATTGAATGCGGAAGATGTTCTATTATATGTCCGTTATGTTTTTGTTTTTGTTTGGAGGACGGAATACCCGCCTTCGCTGAAGCTATGGCGGGCAAGCCCCCCCTTTGTAAAGGGGGAGAAGCAAAAAGCAGAGACGCATTGCAATGCGCCTCTACGGGAAAGTGTGCCCCTATGAAAGAGCGAAAAACCACCACATGTTTTTACAGCGAATTTAGCGAGGTTGCGGGCGGTCATAAATTTTTAAAAAATCCGGCTGAGCGGATATTTAATTGGTATGAACATAAGTTCGTCCGAATTCCTGATGAATTATCCGTCGCGGGATGCGTTAGCTGCGGGCGATGCGCGAAGGTATGTCCGGCGGGGATAAGTATAAAAGAGGTAATGAAGGAAATTTTAGATTTTAGATTTTAGATTGCAGATTTTTTGCACTCATTTTTGAATCTAAAATCTTAAATCATAAATCTAAAATTATGTTAGATCCCTATTTAACAACAAATATAAAAATAGCAGATATAAATAATGAAACGGCGGAGATAAAATTATTTACGTGCGTGTTTAAAGATAAAAAAGAGCAGGAAAATTTTAATCCGCTTCCCGGGCAAATTGTTGAAATTGGCGTTCCGGGATTTGGGGAAGGACCTTTTGCCGTTTGTTCGTGCGGTTCTAATAAAAAATATTTTCAGATTTGCGTCCGTCGCGCGGGGCTGTTGACAAATAAAATGCATTCGCTTATAGCGGGGGAGGAAATGACGATGCGA
>JAZDMY010000046.1:0-2895 GCA_043800435.1 bacterium | reverse complement strand
CAAAAATTATCAGAAAAAAAATTATGTAAACGGGTTTTTTAGGCATACTATATTTACCCCCTTTGCAAAGGGGGTCGTGAGCGAAGCGAGCGGGGGGATTTTTCGGCAGCACAAATTTTATTATTCTCGCACAACTTCCGTGCGCGTTCTTTTTTCATTTCCAGAAAAACAGCGTGCGCTACTAAAGTAAATCTAAAATCAAAGTTCATACTTCCGAAAAATCCCCCTGCCCCCTTTACAAAAGGGGGAAACGCTCCGTCTAAATATTATTCATCCCTTTTAATTTAAAATTTAAAACTACTTCGTGCTTGCCGCCGGTTCCGCCTCCTTTAACCCCGCCTTTTCTGCAAATAAACCGCTGACACGGGCTGTTATTACATACGCCGCAAAAATTATAGACAGCCCTATAACCGCGGAAACCATAATATTCTTGGCTTTAGAAATTTGCTCATCATTTCCCGACGAATTCATCCATAAAAATCCGCCGTAAATTACCAAGACCAAAAATATTACGCCTAAAAATCCTAAAATAATGCTTATTATTTGTCCGATAAGAAAAGAAAGGGAAACTGGCGCTTTTTCTCCTCCTAACTTCGCCTTTTTTACGGTAGTTCCAAGTCCTCCAAGAAGTTTTTGCTGCCCTGTCTCTTCAGCCAAAACACCAGCATTGCCTATCAAGACAAAACAGAGGAAAAAGATAAGTATGTAAAATAATTTTTTTGGCATTCTATTAATTTTTATCTCTCTCCGCAGAGACGAAGCAACCCGGCAAGCAGGCTGTCTAATAAGTCCTTTAGCGTCATCCTGAACGAGCCCAAGCGAGTGAAGGATCCCATGGTTAAGCGAAAAAACTCTGGGATTCTTCGCCCTCCTGGCGCTCGGGCTCAGAATGACGCACTTTTTAGACAGCCGGCAAGCGGCAATCGCTTCGCCCCTGCGAAATAATTCGCTATAATGCCGATGTGGCAGTTGCTTTGATCAATTGCTTAATTGCAAAATCCGCTAACGCGTATGAAGCAAGTATTATTAATAATCCGATAATTCCTGAAAAAATCCATTTTTTTGCTTCTCCGACCTGATCCTCATTTCCGCCGGCAGTCATCCATTTAAAACCTCCGATTAAAATAATTATAACTGCGATAATACCTAAAAATCCTAATAATATATTTATTATAGCAGCCGCAGTTGTTCTTGGATCCCTTTCTCCTAAATTTGTTGTATCTGTAACATATCCCGCTTTCGCTCCGCCTTCTCCAACGCCCCATACATTCGGATCACCATCAACAGGCGCTATTTGCGCGCTTGCGTAAAAAATAGGACATGCCGCAAAAGCTAAAACCGCTAAAATTAAAAAACCTGATGCAATTTTCTTTATAGTTATATTTTTCATTATTTTCACCTCCTCTCAGTAATAAAATGATTAAATAATATAAAATTAGGATCATACGCAATTTTTGGGGGCTGCTTTTGTCATTCCGACCGAACGAAAAAAATATTTATGAAGTGAAACGAAGTAAATATTTTTGAGTGAGTGGAGAGCCTGTCCTGAGCGAAGCCGAACGGAAATCTGTCTATTAAGCCAAATTTGGTACTGTCAACATATTCCTCCACTCCCCCTCGTTTCGTTTTCGCTTTGCTCCAACTTCACTCGGGGTCGGTCGGAATGACATCCTTCACCTAATTTGCGCATGACCCGCGCCAAATTCACTCCCCTTTCCAAATGGGGAACATTTTCACCCCGTCGCTTGCATAATTTGATTCAAGACAAAATTAGCCAATGCATAGGCGGCAAGTATTATAAGAAGTCCGACTACGCCGGAATACATCCATTTTTTTGCCTCCGCGACTTGGTCTTCATTTCCGCCGGCGGTCATCCACTTAAACCCGCCGATTAATACTATAATAACAGCAATCAGTCCTAAAAAACTAATAGCTATGCTTATTATCCGGCTAGCGATAATACGCGGATCATTTTTTTTCAATCCTGTCCTATCCTCTATATAATCCGCCGCGTTATTTCCTGTAGTCGCATCTGTCGGCCCCCATACGTTAATTTGATCATCGCCGGCAAAACAAGGCGTTAAAATTAATGCCATTAAAAATATAGTTATAGAGAATATGAGGATTTTTTTAAATTTATTTATGCTCATTTAATTATAATTACAAGGAGCTGCTGCTTGTGGTCTCGCTGCCTGTTACATCAATTAATCTGTTTATTACAAAATTCGCTAAAGCGTAAGACGCAAGAATTATAAGAAGTCCGACTACGCCGGAATACATCCATTTTTTTGCCTCTCCAACCTGATCCTCGTTGCCTCCGGCAGTCATCCATTTAAAACCTCCGATTAAAATTAATACAACTGCAATTAGTCCAAGAAATCCTAGTGCGATATTTATTATCTGTGCGATCATTTGTCTTGGATCCTTTTCCGCAAGACCGGTTTCGCCTTTAAATGCCTCAGCCGTAGATTTTCCTTTGTAATCTCCAGAATCAATTGTCCCCCATAAATCAAGTTCTTTATCCGCAGCTTTAACAACAAGCGGCGCGGAAATTATTATGATAAGACATCCCCATAAAAACAGCGAAGCCGTTTTTTTTAAATTTAATTTAAACATAGGACTAATTAAATATTGGCATTGATATTGGGATTATATATCTATAATGCTAAACACCAATGACAATTTTATTATATAAAATTTTTTATAAACATCCGACTTTAGCTTCTAATGCAAAAACCTTTTTTTGTAAAATTCTAAACTCGCCGAAATCAACCTTGCATTTCAATTCATTTTTTATTAAGTAAATATCGTATTTAGGAGGTGTAAAAAAATAAAGTTCCATAATTTCGCTCAGATTTATGCCAGATTTGCTTTTAAAAAATTCAAAGAATAGCG
>JAZDMY010000045.1:0-9087 GCA_043800435.1 bacterium | reverse complement strand
AAAAGAAAGATTTAAAGTTATACCGGCGGTTTATTTGTTTTTGGAAGAAGACGGAAAAATTTTACTGCTGCGCAGATTTAACACCGGATATGAAGATGGAAATTACGCTTTTGTGTCAGGACATTTAGATGGAGGCGAGTCGTGTATGGATGCGATGGTAAGGGAAGCAAGAGAGGAGGCGGGAATAATTTTGAGGCGTGAAAATCTGGAAGTGGTTCATATTATGCATCGCAGGACGCCGCTCGGTGAAATTAATGAAAGAATGGACATTTTTATAAAAGCATCCGAGTGGGAAGGAGAAATAAAAATTATGGAGCCTAATAAATGCGATGGTCTGGGGTGGTTTTCATATGACGCGCTGCCTGAAAATATAATTCCGTATATTACCTCAGCGATTTTAAATATTAAAAAAGGAAATTTTTTCAGTGAGTTCGGGTGGGCATAAAAGTCCAAAGTCAAAATTAAAAGTTGATAAAATAATTTTTATGTCTAAAAAAATAATCATCGGCGGGAGTATGAAATTCCGCGACTTAATAAAGGAGACGATGGGGAGATTTAAAAACTTAGGAATAACTGCGCTGTTCCCGAATATTGATTATACTTCTGAGAATAGAGATGTGGCGTGCGATGAGAATGAGAAATTAAAACTCGCGCGCGGCCATTATCGGGCGATTGAAGAGGCGGACGCTGTTTATTTTATTTTGCCGAAAGGTTATATGGGTTCAAGCTGTAAAATAGAGCTGGGTTATGCGTTGGCATTAAAAAAACCGATATATTTTTCTGAAGAAACAGGGGAGATGGATTTAGATTGTTATTGTGAAAAAATTATTCCGTTGGGTAGATTGGAGATGTTTATGGATGAATAAGAAATTATTGTAATTTATAGAAATTACAGGAGATTAAAAAGCGGATATTATCCGCTTTTTTATTATACACAAATTTACTCCGCTTTTTTAAAGTTTACGGAAAACACGGGTTCGTATTTTGTATTATATTCGTCGGTTATCTCAACGGTTTCTCCGTTCATCAGTTTTGCGAGCGCCGCGTCGTTAAGAAGAATTTTTTCCGATTCTAAATCCGCTTTTAAAATATCAAGCCGTTCAAGCTCTTTTGCGAAGTCGGCTTTTATCCCATCCTCTATCCCTTTCTTTTTTTCTTTATTAATTTTTAATTCGTCATTTATCTCTTTGTGTTCGGCGCTTGTTAAAAGCGCTTCTTTATAGATTTTATTTATTTCTTTTACTTCTTTTTTAATTTTTTTAATGCGGTTGAAAATTGTTTGGATGTCTTGCATATTGATTTGTTGTAATGAATTTTCTGCGTAAATCAGCGTTTAAATCCGCGTATATCCCGCGGGAGCTTGGCTCCGCAGATTTCCGCAGATAGGAACGCAGATAGGACGCTGATAAATATATAGTTACGTATTTATATTTTACATTATTTAAATTTATATCGCAACAGCTGGTCTTGACAAAAATAAAATTTGTTATATAAGGGTTTGAGCAATTTAAAAAACATTCTATAAATCGGCGATTCTAATAAAATTGAGATGGCGAAATTTTAGGGTCATACGCAAATTAGGTGGAGAATGTCATTCCGACCGATCCCGAGTGAAGTTGGAGCAAAGCGAAAACGGAACGAGGGGGAGTGGAGGAATCTGGTGACATTACCAAATTTGGCGCAATAAAGATTCCCCCACTCACTCAAAAATATTTACTTCGTTTCACTTCATAAATATTTTTTCGTTCAGTCGGAATAACAAAAGAAGTTCCCCAAAATTGTGTATGATCCCAACTTTATTAAAATCGCCCGTATGGAATTTAAAATATGCAAAAATACCTGAAGCAAACTTTTTTTATTTTTTTTGCGGTATGTTCAATGGTATGTTCAATTTTTATTTTACCGAAAATTTCTTCCGCTCAGGAAATTTATTTAAGTCCGGGCAGCGCAAGTTTAAATAAAGGCGATGATTATGCGATAACTTTAAGTATTCAGGGGGTAAGATTTCTTGACAGAATCGGAAAGGTTATTACAAATGTAAAATACGACAAAGATATTTTACAGTATGATTATATTGAGCCGAAAGGATTTTTCGCTGAGAATAATTGGCTTTATACGATAACTCCTGACAGTGATACGGGAGATATAAATATTATAGCATCTTTGCAAAGCGGGATATATTTTAGCGGCAAGGATGATTTGATAACAATACATTTTAAAGCGATAGATAAAGGTTCGGCGGAAGTTTATTCTTATGACGGGCATGTTTATGATTTTCTTTCTCGGATGAGCGCTATTGATTCTACGGGATCGGCATATGTAAATATAGACGCGCCGGTTTCGGTTTCAAGCATGCCTTTAAGTCCGCAAGAGGAGGAGGTTTTATACGCGGTTACGATTCAGGTAAACGACGTTGAAGATTTAGCGGGATTTTCAGCGGATATTAATTACGAACCTGCGGTACTTTCATATGTTAATGTTTTGCCCGGAGAATTTTTTTCTCGCGAGGGATGTAATTTTACTTCGTCGCTTAAGGAAGAAGCCGTTATTAATATAACTGCAGACTGCTATGATTTTACCTCAACCGGCGGAAATTTAGACCTTGCGACGGTTTATTTTCGCGCTATTGCATCAGATATAACTCAGGTAACATATTCTAATAATTATTTATACAATAGCGTTTCTGAAGAAATTGCCGCCTCATGGGAGCCGGTTATTTTTAATGTAGAAGCGCAACCGGATGATACGGCGCCATGGATTTTTAACGACGGATCGCCCTCCGGCGCATTAGGGCCGGGTATTACAGAGACAGAATTAAAAATTGAGACGGATGAGAACGCTTTATGCAGATATGGCGAAACGGCGAGTTCTTCATATGAGACGATGACGGATTTTGAATTATCAGGGGCTTTTATACATTCTCAAAAAATAAATTTAAATGAAAGTAAAAGTTATAACTATTATGTTAAATGCGCGGATGCCATCGGCAACGTAAGTTCTGATTTTTTAATCTCATTTTCAAAAGCATCGCCGAGTAATAGCGGGTCAGATTCAGGCGGAGCAGTAAGCGCTCCAAGTTATTCTTCGCCGGCAGTTATAATTTATAGCGATTCCGGCAATTCTAATAATGCAGAGGATGATTATATTGAATCGGAAGAGCCTGAAACGGAAATTGCAGACGCGGATGAAATAGTTGAAGTTGACGCCGACGCTGGCGCAAAAGAAGATAGGGAAGTTTCGGAAATTTCTGATATGGTTTTGGCGGATGCGGCAGGAGGAATTGCAAAAAATGAAATTAATTATTCCTCCTTTACAAATTTAGCCGGAGTAAAATCAGCGATTGTTGAGATAATAAGTTATGAGGAAGCAAAAATTATCTATGCGAATAAGAAGCAGGCAGCGATGAATAAACAGGCGGCCCATGCATATAATAAAATTATGGAAGAAAATAAAGATAAGTTAGCTGATAATGTTTTAACTCCGATAATGTTTTTTATCCAAAATGGCACAAATACGACTAAATCATTAGGTATCGGGGAACGAGCCGGTGTTATAGATTCTTATGTCGCGGCTTTCGGGAAATTTCCTGCGAGCGAGAAGGATTGGAAGGATGTGATAAAGCTGGCAAATGGAAGATGGCCGGCGCAAAGAAACGAGGCGAAAGAAGATAGCGCTATTGCAAATTTTAAAAAAATATATCGTCGTTTGCCGGACAGGAAAAATTTACATGACGACGCGGCGGTAATGCTTTCATCTTACGGACTTCGTCCGGCGAAAAGAAATTTAAACGCGGAGAAGGCGGCGATTAAAATTTTTAAAAATATTTACACTCATAATGCCAAGACGGCATCTGAATGGGATTTAGTAAGAGCCATCGCGTATAGCGGCGCGGCAAGATAATTTTAAAGAAATTTATTGCATAAAGAAAACGCATGATAGCGTTTTCTTTTAATTTTTGACTAAAATGGAAGGATGTGGTTAAATGAAAGCATAATTTTAGATTTCAGATTGTAGATTGTAGATTTTAAAACCATTTAAAGTTAAACTATATAAAGCAGATTAGTCGCTTAGTAAATAAGTTGATTAGGTTGACAGGATCTATTGACAGAGTATCTATAATTTTTGTCAAAGTTAGCTTTTATTATTTTTTAAATCTAAAATCATAAATCTAAAATCAGATGTATGTCTACTAATTTTGTAAAAAATGAAGAGGAAATATTAAAGTTTTGGGATAAAGCCAAGACATTTGAAAAATCCGTAAATAAGGATGCGCCAAACGGCGACTATGTTTTTTATGACGGTCCGCCGTTTGGGACTGGAGAACCGCATTACGGACATTTATTATCCAGTATTTGCAAAGATGTTGTTCCGCGTTATTGGACAATGCGCGGATACAGGGTGGAACGCCGCTGGGGATGGGATTGCCACGGGCTTCCGATTGAAAATATTATTGAGAAAGATATGGGGATTAGCGGCAAGAAGCAGATTGAGGAAATGGGAATTGATAAATTTAACGAAGCGTGCAGAAAGCGCGTTTTGGAGTATGCCGATATCTGGGATAATATGATACATCGTATCGCGAGATGGGTTGAGTTTAAAAATTCATATAAAACGATGGATAAGGATTTCATGGAGTCCGTCTGGTGGGGATTTTCTGAACTTTGGAAAAAAGATTTAGTATATCAAGGAAGAAAGGTTTTATTATATTGTCCGCGGTGCGAGACGCCGATTTCTAATTTTGAAGTGGCGATGGATAATAGTTATAAGGAGATTACGGAAACGAGTGTGTACGCGAAATTTAAGTTAAAGCATCCTGAAAAGCTGAGGAGTGAACTGGCTGGAAAAGATGTTTATATACTTGCGTGGACAACTACGCCTTGGACATTGCCGGCGAATGTGGCATTGGCGGTGGGAGATGTGCTGGATTACACAATTTTTAATTTTAGAAATTTAGAAACTAATGAGAAAATAAAGTGTATTGCTGGTAATAATTTTGTTAATGAATTTAATAAATTAAAAATTGTAAAAGTAGATAATATAGATGATGATAAAGTTATAAAAACTGCAATAGAAAAAAAAATTAAGTATATTTACGAGTGGGGAGATGAATTAAAAGGCAAAGATTTGGTTGGCTTAGAATACGAGCCGTTATTTGATGTGCCGGCATTAAAGAATAGCGGGAAAAAAGTTTATTATGTCGCGCCAGCGGATTTTGTGACGACCGAAGATGGAACTGGCGTTGTACACACCGCTGTTGTGTATGGCGAGGACGATTATAATTTAGGATTAAAATTGGACTTTCCAGTCATCCCTGCTTTAGATGAGAAAGGGCATTTTAATGATACTGTCCCGCAATATAAAGGAGTATATTTTAAGGCGGCGGATAAAATGGTTATAGCGGATTTAGAAAAGAAAGGATTGCTTTTTCAGGCAGTGCCTTTTAAACATCCATACCCATTTTGCCATAGATGCGACACGCAGCTTTTTTATAATGCAATTCCCGCATGGTTTATTGATATTAAAAAATTAAAAAAACAGATGCTTGAACTAAACGAAAAGATAAATTGGTATCCGGAGCATCTGAAAAACGGGCGGTTCGCGCAAGGAATTGAGCAGGCGCCTGATTGGAACATTTCACGAAACAGATATTTTGCTACCCCTATTCCTATTTGGGAATGTTCTAAATGCAGGGAAAGAGAAGTTATTGACAGCGTAGAGAAATTAAAAGAAAAGAGTGGAGAAAAAGAAATTAGCGATATTCATAGTCATTTTATTGATAAATTAAAATGGAAATGCTCAAAATGCGGCGGAGAAATGCATAGAATTAAAGAGGTGTTTGATTGCTGGGTTGAATCCGGCTCTATGTCATTTGCGCAGATGCATTATCCTTTTGAGAATAAGGAGAAATTTGAAAAAGTTTTTCCTGCGCAATTCATAGTTGAATATATTTCACAAACGCGCGCGTGGTTTTATGTTATGCACGTTATTTCCACGGCTATATTTAATTCAAACAGTTTTGAAAATGTTTTAACAACTGGAGTTATATTAAATGAGAAAGGCGAAAAGATGAGCAAGTCAAAGAAGAATTATCCCGATCCGTGGAAGGTTATAAATGAATTTGGCGCGGATGCTTTACGATTTTATTTAATGAGTTCATCAGTAATGCACGCGGAAAATTTATTTTTTAATGAACGGGATTTACGGGATGTATTCAGAAAAAATATAATGTTATTATGGAATGTTTATACATTTTATGAAATGTATGCAGATGGAGTGAGTGAAGCGGAAACTAAAGAAAGTAATAACATTTTAGATAAGTGGATTTTAGCAAAATCAAGTGAATTAGTGCGAGGGGTTACGGAGAATATGAATAAGTATGATATGCCGCGATCTGTAAAATTGATTACAGATTTTATAGATGATTTATCAACTTGGTATCTTCGCCGTTCGCGGGACAGATTCAAGGGTGATGATGAGGCGGATAAACAGGCGGCGTTGCAGACGACAAAATATGTTTTAACAGAATTGGTGAAAGTTATGGCGCCGTTTATGCCGTTTATTGCGGAGGAAATTTGGCAGAAAACGACGGGGCATAATTTTAAAGATGAAAATAGATCCGTGCATTTGGAGAGATGGAATCAGGAAGCAGGAATTATGAATCATGAGACAGGAATTTTGGAGAAGATGGCTTTAGTTCGTCAGATTGCGGAAAAGGGTTTATCTGCTCGCGCGGAAGAAAAAATAAAAGTTCGCCAGCCGTTAAGCGCTTATTCAACTTCTCTTACTGAAACATTAGAGTTAGAATACATTGATATGTTAAAAGAAGAGCTTAACGTTTTAGAAATAAAATTTGGGGAAGATAAATTATTTACAGAGTTAACTCCCGAATTAAAACAGGAAGGTATGGCGCGCGAATTAGTCCGCCAGATTAATTCTATCCGCAAGAATTCAGGGCTCACTATAAATGATCGGGTTAAAATATATTATAAAACGGATTCTCAAGAAGTAAAAAATGTTTTTGAGAAGTTAGGCGAGAATATTAAAAAAGATACATTGGCGGATAAGATTATTTTTAAAGAGAAAGCCGAGATGAAGGAATTGAAAATCGGGGAGGAGATTATAAAGGTTAGTGTGGAGAAGATTTAATTATGGCGGATTTGCCATAATTAGGAATATTTAACTTTTATTTTTATGAATAAAGGATTAATAGTTAAAAATATAAATGTAAATTTTTTCTCCCAAAAAGAAGAGGATTATATTTCACTTACGGATATCGCAAAGTATAAGAATTCTGATGATCCAAGGTTTGTTATTCAAAATTGGATGAAAACTCATTTTACAGTTGAGTTTCTTGGTCTGTGGGAGGTAATAAATAATCCAAACTTTAACCGTGTCGAATTCGACACCTTTAAAGCTGCGGCTGGGAGTAACGCTTTTGTTTTAACACCACAAAAATGGATAAAAACAACAAACGCTGTGGGGATTATTTCTAAATCAGGTCGCTATGGCGGCGGAACTTTTGCGCACAAAGACATTGCTTTTGAGTTTGCTTCATGGATTTCAGCGGAGTTTAAACTTTATTTAATCAAGGAATTTCAAAGATTAAAGGAGGCAGAAAATGAGAGATTAATGCTAGGATGGGATGCGAAAAGGACATTAACAAAAGTAAATTATAAAATTCATACGGATGCTATAAAAGCGCACATTATTCCGAATTTAATCACTAAAGAACAAATAGATTTTGTTTACGCAAATGAAGCGGATATTTTAAACATGGCATTATTTGGGATAACTGCGAAAGAGTGGCGGGAACAGAATCCAAATGAAAAAGGAAATATCCGCGATTATGCAGATGTAAGGCAACTCGTATGTCTGGCAAATTTAGAAAGTTTAAATGCCGAATTTATAAGACAGAGATTATCTCAAAAGGAACGGCTTAAAAAATTAAATGAAATAGCGATTATACAAATGAGATCATTGATTGGAAATAGTTAAATTAAAAGTTTAAATTATGGATAAATTTGCTTTAATAAAAAAAGAAATTAAAAAAATAATGCTGGAATCGCCGATTAAATTTGATCCAATGCATTCAAAGATTACGTTGGATTGGGTTTTAAGATTAAAGCCGAATGCTGATGAGGCATTGCAAATCGCTGCTTTAGCTCATGACATTGATCGTCCGATAACAGGAATAACCGAAACATTTGGATTAAAAAATTTATCCAATTTAGAAGAATTTAAACGGGAACATGCGAAAAGATCGGCGAAAATTATTGCTGAGATTATGAAAAAATATGCTTATAGCGAGGCAGTTATTATAAAAGCAGCGCATTTAGTGGAAAAACATGAAGAAGGCGGAGATGAAGAATCTAATATTTTAATGGATGCAGATAGTATCGCTTATTTTGATTATAATTTGCCGTGGTATTTTGAAAAGAATGGAAAAAATAAAACTCAAGATAAAATAAAGTTTATGTATAATAGGTTATCAGTTAAAGGGAAAAATATTGTTGATAGTATGAAATTTTCCAGTAAGGATGTGGCAGATTTATTTAAGGAAGCGACTAAAAAATAATAAATAGTAAACAATATGCCATTAGTATCAATTATAATAAGAACTAAAAATGAGGCCAAGCATCTTGGCGATTTATTAGAGATGTTAAAAAAACAGACCTATACGGATTTGGAGATTATTTTAGTTGATTCCGGCTCAACAGACGGGACTTTAGAAATTGCGAAAAAATACGGGGTAAGAATTATTAAAATTAGACCTGAGGATTTTACTTTTCCATACGCCTCAAATATCGGCGCCGAAAACGCGCAAGGAAAATATTTGGTTTACATAAGCGGGCATTGTCTGCCGCTTTCGGAAAAATGGATTGAGGATGGGGTAAGAATTATGGAGAATGATTTCGTCTCCGCCGCAGTCTCCCCATGCTTGATGCGGGGGACTGCGGCGAGTTTGAGGAGTGCGTCGCAGTCCTCTATGAGAGACTGCGACGGAGACGAATTGAAAAAATATAAAGATAAAATAATCGGCGTTTATTGCCAGCCGGTTTATCCTTTGGCCGACGCGAGCCGGTTTAA
>JAZDMY010000106.1:0-2593 GCA_043800435.1 bacterium | reverse complement strand
CCTTTGTGGAATATAAGATGAATATTGATAAAGGAACCCATTTCGTTTTAGATAAATTAAGAAGAAGCTGGGAAAAAATATCATTGCCTGCCGCCCGTGAGATAGTAAAAGGAAAATACGAAGCGGCTAAAAAAATTTTAGAATAAATTTATCTCTTAAAAAAGTTATGCCAAAAATATTAATAACCGGCGGCGCCGGATTCATCGGTTCTCATTTGTGCGAGAAACTTTACAGAGTCGGAGAGAATGCGAATATCGCCGGCATTCGCGGCGATGTTATTGACTTTGATTTGCGAAAAACCGTCCTCCGTGATAACGAGGAGACGGTTCATTATATTTCAAATCGTCAAATTAAAATAAGCTCAAATTATTCTAGAAAATAATCTGCTTTTTCATCGCCCGATAATAATCCCCGCTGCAATAATCGTATAAAATAATCCGACCGCCCATAGCGGAAAATTTTTAATGTCCGGCGCCATCCAACGGCATAATGTCAATGAATCGGCAATAATTAAAATATACTTTAAAAGAAAAGATATGATTATCCCGATTATTCTCGCGGGTATTGCGCCGGGAACGGCAAATAAAATAAACCCGAAAAATATAATAAACGGGGCAAGCCAGACGACTAAAATATTCGCCAAAGGCGCGGTTATTGAAAAAACAGAAAAATAATAGATTGATAATGGCAAAATCGCAATTTCAGCGGCAAGTGTAACGCAAAGCAGATCTTTTACATATTCGTTGATAGGAATTTTTATTCTCTTTAGTATCGGAAATAAAAAGTAAATTCCTAAAATTGCGCCATATGAAAACTGGAAACTTATATCGTAAAAAAGAAGTCCGGGATTTTTTAAAAGCATAATGGCGGCGGTAAAGATAATCGCATTTAAAAATTTTGACATCCTTCCCAACTTTACGGAAAACATCAGTAAAAATCCCATGGCAGCCGCCCTTACTGTTGATGCGGGCGCGCCTATCATTATCACATACAGAGTGACAATAGCGACCGAGAAATAAAATGATTTTTTTCTCGAAATACCTGCAAAAATTAAAATATACAATATTAAAATACCTAAAATTCCGATACGCAACCCTGAAAGAGAAAAAATATGGCTTATCCCCGCATGCCCGAATGTATCTCTTAAATCCGCGCCTATTGCGTTTTTCTCGCCCAGCATTATTGCGGATAAAATACTCGCCTGCGGCTCTTCGGCGTATTTATAAATTTTCCTGCGCAAAATATCTTTAAACGATAAAATATGCTCATAAAAAATATTTCCATTTCCGCGTGATAAAATATTTATCCCGGGGTAATAACAGACTGAATATATCCCTTGGAATGCGAGATTTTTATCATAACGAAAATTATCAAACGGTTCCGGCGCTTTTAATTTACATTTTAATTCTAATTTATCGCCGTAAAAATACTCCGGATATAAATTTGTATAAACAAAAACATCCCCGCCCGCCATAATTCGCGATTCACCTTTTACTATCTGCTCCGCGCTAATTTTTAATTTTTGCGTTTTAGATGATTTAATGCTTTCATCAACGACTTCGCCAATAAATTTTATCTCCTGTCCATTATATCGGCTTATGCTATTTTTTAATGCATTTTGCTGTCCTGTAAGCGTGACCGAAACCCTCGCCATCCCTAAAAATAAAAAAAGAATTCCGAAAAAAAGAATCCTTAAATTAATATTTTTCCAAAATAAAGCCAAAAAAACAAGATCTGCCAGTAAACAAATATAAACCATCAAAAATGATACTTCTTTCAACAAACCAACAGCGATTCCAATTATAAACGACAGTAACACGAATAAAAATATCTCGGACTTTTTCATAGGATTAGACGCGCCAGTCACATTCTAACCCACAGACATAGCATAAAAAAATTTTTGCATTTTATTAGGTGAATTAGAAATTAGAGCTTGCCCTGAGCGAAGCCGAATGGGTGAATTAGGTGAATTTATTATATTCCCTGTGTAAATAAAGCGACTATGGCAAAAGCAATCGCGAGATAAAAAGCGGCTGCGGAGATAGAAAAAAGAAAATGTCTTTGCATAGGCAATGCGACCAGCAAGAACAAACTTCCTAAGACCTGTAAATTCATTTTAATCTTGCTCCATAAATTAGCCTGCACAACTAAATTTTTCTTAAGCCTGATTATGCCGCCGCCTATAAGCATTATCTCAAGAATAATTATAATTAATGCCGCCTTAAAATCAATATATTTAGCGACGAGCATATATACGATTGAACCGATTAAAAGTTTATCGGCCACAGGGTCATATAATTTACCCCAGTCGGTTATTTTATTTCTTACTCTTGCCAGCGATCCGTCAATCGTATCGGTAAAAGCCGTTATTAAAAAAATAAAAATGCTAAGATATAGCATTTCATAATGTATTAATAATACCACAAACGGCGTTAAAATAAAACGCGCTATTGTAAAATAATTCGGCTCCCATTTTTCCGGGATAAGCGGCAAAACTAATTTTGCCATTATTTTGTCTTGAGGATGGAGTTTTGGTTGAACATCCATAAATTAATATTTTCTATTTCGCAATTTCAAATATTTTTGCGACTAA
>JAZDMY010000008.1:0-9447 GCA_043800435.1 bacterium | reverse complement strand
CCCGGCAAAAGTATAATATCATTATACGCTAAACTTACGCCTTTGTTTAATTCAAATAGTTCTTTTATTGATACGCCGTCCATATTCAAGAAAAAAAACAACAAGAAAAATTAAAACAAAGCAGAAGTGATAGTATATTTGTCATTCCGACCGAAGCGAAGCCCGAAATTATGAGGGCGAGCGAAGCGGAGGAATCTGATTATTAGGCCAAATTTGGTGTGTGCACAGATTCCTCCGCTCCCCCGTGTCTGCCCCGCAAAAAATACGGGGTCGCACGGGGTCGGTCGGAATGCATCTTAATGTATTAATATTTTCCGATGTTTTTATATTAAAAATCTCCCGGCTCAAACTGGGCTTCTTTTAAACATTATAACAGGAAATAAAAAAGTTAGAAATATTGACATAATTCAGTTTTTGTTTAATTGCCTTAATACAATTTCCGCTATCTTCTTTGCCCCATCCATGGGCATTATTTTTTTCATATTATCACTGTAATTTTTCATTGTCTCTTTATCCTGTAATAACTTTTTTATATTATCAACTAAACTTTTAGCAGTTAACGTTTTCTGATTTAATACCCGTGCGGCATTGCGATCAAAAAAATATTTTGCATTTGCTTCCTGATGAGAATCCGGGATTGGGATTAAAATCGCGGGTTTTCCTAAAACGGCAAGTTCGCTTAGGAAAGCCATACCGCAGCGGGAAATTACTAAATCAGAAACCTCAAAAATATCTTCTACATTTGAAATAAATGGATATGGATGGTAGCGGTTTGCAGGTTCATCCTGATTCGTTGCTGGAAAAACCCCACCCCGACCATCCCATCCATGATGTCTAAGTCCTTTGGCGTCATCCTGAACGAGCCCAAGCGAGTGAAGGATCCCGTGGTTAAACGAAAAAACTCTGGGATTCTTCGCCCTCCTGGCGCTCGGGTTCAAAATGACGCACTTTTTAGACATCCTACCTTGGGGGGGCGGGAGAATTTTCCCGCCTGTAATATGTATAACCTGACAAAATTTTGTTAGTTCTGAAATCGTTTGAACAACTATATTGTTCACTGCCATCGCGCCAGTGCCTCCGCCAAGAATTAAGACGGTTGGAATATTTCTTTCAAGATTAAATTTTTTTTCCAGTTCTTCCCTGCTCCGCGTATTAAAAATATTTTTTCTTATCGCATTGCCTGTAAAATATACTTTACCCTTGGTTGTAGAGACGCATTGCAATCCGTCTCTACGGCTGCCAGCTTCCTGTAAACTGCAGGTGATAATTTTAGCGAACGGCATCATTAATTTATTTGCCAATCCAATCTCCACATCTTGCTGATGAACTAAAACAGGAATCCGCAAAAGCCAGCCGGAAAAAACCACCGGAACAGCGACAAATCCTCCAGCTGTTAAAATAATATCCGGTTTGAACACTAAATTTATCCAAAGAGATTGAAAAAAACCCATTACGATAAAAATCGGATCAATAAAATTTTTAAAACTAAAATAACGGCGAAATTTCCCGCTAAAAATTGGTCTGAATTTTATTCCCTGCGTTTCAACCATTTTTCTTTCAATTCCCTTTTTAGTCCCAAGCCATAAAAAATCTATTTCTCCTTTATGCTGAGTTTTTAATTCCTCGGCTATTGCTAAAAGCGGCGTAACCGAACCGCCCGTGCCGCCGCCGGATAAAATTATTTTCATAATTTTTAAATTTTCTTTTAATATCTTAATTTCTATTTTGTATCGTCTGCCTTGATATATTAGCCAATACTCCCATCGCCGCCATAGAGGTCATTAAAGATGTCCCTCCGTAACTTACAAATGGCAATGTAACGCCTGTCATAGGCAATAGGCCAATCATCCCTGAAATATTTATAAATGCCTGAATGCTGATCCATGCCATTATGCCTATGCCTAAAAATTTTCCAAATTCATCAGACGAATTCTTTGCTATAGATATCCCTTTATTAATTAAATATAAGAAAGAAAATATAAAAATACTGGCGATAAAAAAACCCATCTCCTCGCCGATAATCGCAAAAATTGAATCTCCTACCGGCTCGGGAAGGTATAAAAATTTTTGCCTTGAATGACCGAACCCCTTTCCCAAAAATCCGCCTGAACCAATCGCCAATAATGCTTGATTAATGTGATAACCGACACCTTTTGGATCAAGTTCAGGATGTAAAAAAGTCATAAAACGCGCCATTCTATAAGGTTCAAATTTAATTAGAAAAAATACGGCTATTAATCCCAATATACCCGTAAATAGCAAATGTAATATGCTTGCGCCTGCGACAAAAAATACCACAAACGATGTGCTGAGAATAATAAGCATTGTCCCCGCATCCGGTAAAATCAGAAGTAATATAATCCCCAAAAGCAGTAAAAACGGCAAAAAACCGTAAGTAAAATCCTTTATAGAATCATTTCTTTTCTCAAGCCATGAAGCTAAATAAAGCAAAAATGTTAATTTAACGAATTCCGAGGGCTGAAAAGACATACCTGCAATTTTAATCCAGCTTTGCGCATTTGTTCCATGAGAGGTTCCGATGCCCGGAATAAATACGGCCAAAAGAAGCAAAATGGAAAATATTAAAATAGGAAATGCGAATTTTTTCCATATTTTATAATTTATTCTAAAAAACAGATAAAACAAAAATATCCCGGGAATAAGCCCGAAAACAATCTGATGTTTTAAAAAATAATAACTATCGTTAAATTCCTTATACCCTAAAGCGACTCCCGCCGAAGAAAGGATTATTAAACCAAAAATAATAACAGCAAAAACAGCTATAATAAAATTATAATCAGGTTTATGTTCTTTTCTTACCATACCTTAAATTTAACAGAAAATTAGAATAATGTAAACCATAATTAAATTGACAACCAGTATTTAGTTGAGTTATACTAAGATTATGAAAAGAATCGCGAAAAAATTTGAATTTGTCTCTTATAAATGGAATGCTAAAATCGGGCAGGCCGTTTTTAAATATAAAATTATCTTTAAAAATAGCGCGCCTATGGAATTTACGGACACGCTAATACTTCCGCAGACGGTAAAGCCAAAAGATAATATAACTCTGGATAAGATACTTCATAACCTGCATCTGATGTTAGGCATAAGCTATTATAAACTCTATGTACCGGAAAAAATTAAATTAAATGAGCCGATATCTAAAGAACAAGCGGGATTTTTTAACATAGTTTACCGTAAAGGACTTGGAGAATTTTGCTTTGATAATAATTTAGATCCCGATAAAATCGCAAAATTCCCTTATAAAAAAATAAATAATCCACAGCCGAACCAATCAGTAAAAAATAATCAGGCGAATAATCGCATATTAGTCGGCATTGCCGGCGGCAAGGATTCAATCGTCGCATCTGAAATCCTCAAGGAGCAGGGCGAGGAAATTACTGGGTTCATAGTTGATACTCAAGGCGGTGACACAATGCAAATACCGGATAGAATCGCAAAAATGATGGGAATAAAATCAATAAAAATTCGCCATATACTTGATAAAAAGATTTTCCAAAATCTTGAGGGCAGTTTTTCTGGACATGTCCCGTTTTCCGCGATTGTCGCTTTTATCGGACTTTTTACAGCATTTCTGTATGACTTTTCTTATGTTGCCGCGGCAAATGAATACAGCGCAAACTTCGGAAATATGGTTTATAAAGGTGAAATAATAAATCATCAATGGAGCAAGGCGTCAGAATTTGAAAATTTATTACAGGGCTATGTTAAAAAATTTATAACTCAAGATATAATTTATTTTTCTCCCTTGCGTCCGTTTTATGAAATAAGAATCGCGGAGATGTTTTCAAAATATAAAAAATATTTTCCATATTTTACAAGCTGCAATGAAAATTTTAAAAAAGTAAGCAAACTGGGTAAAAATAATCTTTGGTGCGGGAAATGCCCGAAATGTGTTTTCATTTTCACAATGTTTTCGACATTTTTATCAAAAAAAGAACTGCAAGAAATATTTAATAAAAATCTCTTTGATGACAAGGAACTTTTTCCGATTTTTAATTATTTATTGGGGTTTGGAAAATTAAAACCATTTGATTGCGTGGGGACATTTGAGGAAATGCGCGTAGCGTTTTATATGGCCGCAAAAAAACATAAAAATGCCGCGGCGATAAAAAAATATTTGCCCGATGTTATAAAAAATCTTCCGCCGGGAACAGTTAAGGAGGTATTTAAAACTAATCCAGCGCCCTCTATTCCCGAAAGATTCAGATTTTTAGGCATAAAAAGCGCATTAATTTTAGGATACGGAAAAGAAGGGAAAACAACGCACCAATATTTAAAAAATAAATATCCGTCCTTAAAAATTTCAATTTCAGACAAGAAACTATGGAAAAATCCGGATCAAAAAAACTTTGACCTTATAATAAAAACCCCGGGCATAAAAAAGTCCGAAGTATCCCGTCCTTGCACGACAGCGACGAATATTTTCTTTTCTGAAATAGAAAAACTGAAACGGGCGGGGAAAAAAATTATAACCATAGGCATAACCGGAAGCAAAGGCAAAAGCACTACGTCGTCTTTAATTTATGAAATACTAAAAGAAGCCGGAAAAAATGTACAACTCGTCGGGAATATAGGGAATCCCATGCTTTCTGCTTTAATGAATCCGCTTGCAGGCGATGAAATTTTTGTAATTGAACTTTCAAGCTATCAGCTTGATGACATAAAATTTTCACCGGATATCGCCGTAGTCCTTAATTTATTTCCTGAACATATGAATTACCATGGCGGCGTTGAAGAATATTATAAAGCAAAGCGAAATATTATTAATTTCCAGAATGAACGCGGCTTTTTCATTTTCAATCCCAAGGACAAAAAATTGGCGTTATGGGAAAAAAACTCAAAATCACAGACATTCCCATTTATCCTGCAAATCAGTATTGATAAAAATAGCATCCCTTTAATTGGCGAACATAATAAAGCAAATTTAAAAGCAGCAGCAACGGTTGCAAAACTTTTAAAAATACCAGATAAAATTATAGCGGCAGCAATAAAAAAATTTACTCCTCTTCCCCATCGTCTTGAATTTATCGGCGAATACAAGGGAATAAAATTTTATGATGACGCTATTTCCACGACACCGGAATCGGCAATAATGGCAATCCGCGCATTGAAAAATGTGAGGACTATTTTTCTGGGCGGCGAGGACAGAGGATACGATTTTTCAAAGCTTGAAAAAACTCTAAAAAAGTATAAGATAAGTAATATTGTCCTATTTCCTGACAGCGGAAGGAGAATTATAGAAAAGCGGTCGGATTTTAATATTTTAGAAACCGATAATATGAAAGATGCGGTTAAATTCGCTTTTGAGCATACGCCAGTCGGCAGCATTTGCCTCCTATCTCCCGCATCACCCAGTTATTCACTTTGGAAAAATTTTGAGGAAAGGGGTGGGGAATTTCAAAAAACGGTAAAATTAACATATGAGGATAATAAAATTTGATTTATTTAAAATAATTAACTGAGATATCTGTCAAATTTCTAATTTCTAATTCACCTAATTTCTAATAAAATGCCAAAACCGAACAAAATTTCAATATTCCAAACTTTTCTTAAAATTTGTCATTGGACATTTGAAATTTTATTAGGAAATTAGAAATTAGGTGAATTAGGTGAATTTTATATGCTATATACTCCAACCATCGGTCTTGAAATTCATGCCGAATTAAAAACAAAATCAAAGATGTTCTGCTCATGTGAAAACGGACTTGGGCTTGAAACCGAACCGAATAAGCATATTTGTCCTATTTGCACGGCACAACCGGGCAGTTTGCCTGTGATAAATGAACAGGCGGTAAAAGATATAATTAAAATCGGCCTTGCTTTAAAATCAGAAATACAGCAGGAATTCAGATTTTTTAGAAAAAATTATTTTTATCCGGACATACCGAAAGGCTATCAGATAACATCCCAGGAAGCCCCGCCGGATATGGGAGGATATATTGAAATAGGCGGAAAAAATATCAGGATTCACCATATCCATCTTGAAGAAGATACTGGAAAAAACACCCATCCGGAAGGCGCGGGATATTCTTTGATTGATTTTAATAGAGCAGGCGTTCCTCTGATGGAATTAGTCACAGAACCTGATATTAAAAGCGGCGAGGAGGCAAAATTATTCTGCCAAGAATTGCAGCATATTTTAAGAGCGCTGGAAGTATCGGACGCGGATATGGAAAAAGGACAGATGAGATGCGAGGTTAATATTTCTTTAAGCAAAGATGAAACATTAGGCACAAAAGTGGAAATAAAAAATTTAAATTCGTTCCGCACCGTTGAACGGGCGATTGATTATGAAATAAACCGGCAAACCGAAGTTTTAAAAAATGGCGAAAAAATTATTCAAGAAACAAGAGGATGGGATGACAACGGGCAAAAAACATTTACCCAACGAACAAAAGAAACGGCAAAAGATTACCGTTATTTTCCAGAACCCGATTTGCCTCCTGTTAAAATAAGCCCCGAATTAGTAAGAAAAATAGAATGTACGATGCCTGAAATGCCTCAGACAAAAAGAAAAAGATTTATGGAACAATATGGCTTTCCCGCAGAAAACGCTTATCTTATTATTTTAGATAAAAATTTATCTGACTTTTGCGAACAGTCAGTTTCCGAGTTAAAAGCATGGCTTCTGGCGCTGGAAAATATGGAAGGTACGGAAGAAGATATCTGGAAAAATAATAAAGAGAAATTAGTTAAATTAGTAAGCGGATGGCTTATAAATAAATTGCCTCCTTTAATGCAGGCAGCTGATCAAGACTGGACCAATATAAAAATTACGGCTGAAAATTTTGCGGAATTTATAACCCTTGTTTATCAAAATAAAATATCAAGCGCTATCGGACAAGAATTATTGAAAGAGATGGTTTTAACGGGTAAAGACCCTTCTGATATAATAGAGGAAAAAGATTTGTCACAGATCAGCGAAGGCGGCGAGATGGACAAAGTTATAGATAAAGTAATAAAAAATAATCCCGAACAAGCTGGTCAGTTTAAAGCAGGAAAAGTTACAGTTTTACAATATTTAATCGGGCAAGTTATGAAAGAATCGCGAGGAAAAGCAAATCCGCAAATGGCGGGAGAAATGCTGAAAAATAAATTAAATTGACAAAATAAAATGTTTTTAAGAATTTCTAAAAAAGGGTTTACCCTTATAGAATTGTTGGCAGTCATTTCAGTCATTGGACTTTTGTCATCTTTGGCTATTATTGCGCTTGATAACGATAGAATAAAAGCGCGGGATACTAAAGTAAGTGCGGATATAAAGCAGATTTTAACCGCAATTGATATGAAAAGATTAGAGAAAAATGAGGTATTGTAGGGAAGTTATTTTTCCTCAAGCCCTAAAAAAACAACCAAAATATTTTATAATTTTCACTTTTATTTATTTTAAAAATTTAACCACTTCTTCTCTCGCTTCCCTATATCCACTAACCCACTTTATCCTCTCATCCCTCTTAAACCATGTCATCTGCCGTTTTGCGAATTGATGGCTTGCAGTTTTTAATAAATCAACCATCTCATTATATTTTAATTTACCTTCCAGATATTGCGCAATAAATTTATACTCCAGACCGAACGCCTCAAGCCGTTTCCATGTGACTCCTTCCTTATGCAAACGCGCCACTTCCTCAACCATTCTTTCTTTCTCCAGCCGCCTATCAATTCTTTCATCTATATTTGCATTTATCACTTCTCTATCAGTCGTAATTCCTAATATTAAGCATTTATAATTCTCTTGCCTCTTTTGTTCTTCCCAAAGTTCTGAGACGGGCTTTTTACATTGTTCTATTATTTCAATATATCTTATTATCCGTCGTTTATTATTTTGAATAATCTCATTATCCAATACAGGATCTAATTTTTTTAATTTTTCTAATAATTTTTCATTGCTTAATTTTTCCAGCCGTTCCCGCAATTCAAAATTCGGTTTTGCCTGAAGAAGCGGCATATTATTGACAATCGCGTCTATGTATAATCCTGTTCCGCCGACTAAAAAAGGGACTTTGCCCCTTTTTATAATATCATCTATTGCTTTGTATGCTAATTTTTGATATTTTGCCAATGAAAATTTTGTGTTCGGCGAGACAATATCAATAAGGTGATATGGTATTTTAACAGAATATTTACCCTTTTGAGAGGGATTAGGGGTGTATAATTCATAATCTCCTAAATCTTTCCCTGTCCCGATATCCATGCCGCGATAAACCTGCCTTGAATCCGCCGAAATTATTTCGCCATTAAATCTAAAAGCCAGCGATACAGCCAGCTTTGTTTTTCCGGCCGCCGTGGGCCCGAGTATTACAATAAGTTTAGGATTAGCCATAGCCGATTATTTAGTTTCCTTTAAATATTTATCATATGATTTTTTTATTTCTTCCATTGCCGTTTCTTTTTCGCTCCACCCCTCAATTTGAACTTCTTTATTTTCCAACTTTTTATATTCGCTAAAAAAATGTGAGACTTCTTTATAAAAATGTTCTGGTAAATCGTTTTTAGATTTCACATGTCTATAACGAGGATCATTCGCTACCACGCCGATAATTTTTGTGTCTCTCTCTCCTTGATCTACCATATTAAATACTGCGATTGGCCTGACCTTTACTACGGCTCCCGCAAAAAACGAAGTAGAGCCAATCACTAAAGCATCTAAATGATCGCCATCTTCTGAACGGGTTTCAGGAATAAATCCATAATCAGTAGGATAAAATAACGGGGAGTAAAGAACCCTGTCTAATTTTATCACATCCATTTCCTCATCATATTCGTATTTATTCTGGCTCCCCTTAGTAATTTCAATAACGACATTAACTTCTTCTGGGAAATCTTTCCCGATTTTTAAATTTTTTATGTTCATAAAAGCGTGTATAAGAATAATAATCGTGTGACGATATTCGCAAAATTAAAATTGTTTTCGCGGATTATACGCAGATTATTACGCTGATTTATCGCAGAATTTATTAAACGGATTTGGATCTAAAAAAGTAATCTTAGGGATTTTGTTTATAATATCCGCAGAGATATTATATTTCATACTGTATAATATAGTTATCGGGCAGAATAATGCATTATTATAATTCAAGCCGATTTTTTTACAAGTATCTTTTACTCCCTCCTCTGTTTCAGCTTCCACTTCTACGAACGGCTCCAAATAAGGCCACTCGTCAATTGTTATTTCCACTCCGTCCAATACCCATAATTCTCTTTTTGTTTCCTGATAAGATTTTTGCTTAAAACCGATAGCCGTTAAAAATCCAATCCCCTTATCAAAATTATCTATTACTAAACATATTTCCTGCTGTTTTTCTATACTTGGTCCGTCAAATTTTTTTAGGGACATTGTAATTTTATCGCCCTCGTCGCGTACTCTCAACCAACTGTTTTTAATTATTGAATCAGGCACATGGAAAGTTATCCGTTTTT
>JAZDMY010000096.1:0-4993 GCA_043800435.1 bacterium | reverse complement strand
TAACCTAATCTTCGCGGTATTTGCGCGCCGTGCCTATCAACAGGCAGGTATTTAAATCGCTTATTACACGCGGATATTAGTCCTTCTGCAGTTTTGGCTTACTAAATAAATATGGTTATTTTATAAACAAAAAAGGTTCCCGCAGATGCAGGAAAAACTTGATTTTAATATATCTTAAAAGAAAAAAAGTGTCAATAGCGGTCGGTATTTCCAAAATGTTTTTTATATTGTATAATGTAAACATGAAAGATAAGATAATAAATATTAATATAACAACCTCAACTATAATAAAAACAATTTTTATTTTGATTATATTATGGTTTTTGATTTTTATCCGAGGGATTATCGGGGTTTTTTTAGTTGCTCTTTTATTAACCGCCGCCCTGAAGCCGATGGTTGATTGGTTAGAAAAAAGAAAAATTCCGCGCGTTCTAGGGCTTAGCGTCATATATCTCATATTTTTTACGATCATCTCAGTAACTTTAATATTATCAATTCCTCCGCTTATACATCAGACGAAACAATTAGCCCAGAATTTCCCTTCGTACTGGGAAAAGATAATATCAGGACTTGGGGCATTCAGGGATTTCTCTTCGCAACACGGATTAATTGATAATATAAATAAAATTACTTCTTCTTTTGAGAATAATCTTACAAATCTTGCGGGAAATATTTTTGGAACGGTTAGCTCAATATTCGGAGGTGTCGCGTCATTTATTTTTATTCTAGTAATTGCGTTTTACATGACGATGGAAAAAAATGCCGCACAGAGGATTTCAAATCTTTTGCTTCCTATCAATTACCGTGAAAAAACATTGGACTTGGTTAATAAATTAGAGATAAAGATCGGATTATGGGTAAGAGGTCAAATCGTACTAATGATAATAATAGGTGCAGTGGCTTTTATAGGATTAACAATTTTAGGAATAAATTACGCGTTGATCTTAGGACTTATCGCAGGACTTACTGAAATTGTCCCTTATCTTGGGCCTGTTTTAGGCGCTATTCCCGCCGTATTTATCGCATTTACCCAATCCCCTTATAAGGCGCTGGCTGTTATAATTTTCTATTTCATAATTCAAGAGCTTGAAAATGATTTCATTGCGCCGAAAGTTATGGAAAAAGCGGTAGGCATTAATCCTATAATAAGCATATTCGCTTTACTCATCGGTGTAAAAATAGCCGGAATTATGGGAGTTTTATTATCCATACCGGTAGCTACTTCAATTATTGTTATAATTAAAGAGTTTTATCCTGATATAAAATTGCGTAGAAATAAAAAAGAAAATAATTCCGCTTGACTTTTAGGCTGATTTTGATAATATTAGCTCTAGTACAAATAAGATTGTTTTCTTGTTTTTTGTTTTTTGAAATTGGGGGCGTAGCTCAGCTGGTTAGAGCGTCTGCCTGTCACGCAGAAGGTCGAGGGTTCAAGTCCCTTCGCTCCCGCAAAAATAAGCTCGCAATATGCGAGTTTATTTTATTGTATTGTAAAATTATAAATAATGGGATAAAATAATTAAATGTACAGGAATTTCAATATCTCGTGTAAATTCGTTCTAATTTCGTGGGCCTGTAGTATAGTGGTAGAACTCCGCATTCGCATTGCGGGAACGGGAGTCCGATTCTCCCCAGGTCCACATTTTAAAGTTTATAGGGAGGGGAAATGCAAAATAATGATTTTAAAAATACTTGGTTGGCTAAAGTTAAGCGGACTATTACTTCTGGTTTACCCGTTTCTAAGAGTCGCAAAGGAAAATGTATAAATTGCGGTGCGTGTTGCAGATTACCCACGATGTGCTGTTTTTTGAAATTTGACCGCGATGGAAAGTCATATTGTTCTATCCATCCGATTCGTCCGTTAAATTGCAGAAAATATCCGCGTACTGAGGAAGAATTTATAACAAAAGATACCTGCGGATTTAGATTTAAATAGTTTTTTATGATAAAAGGGATTAAAAAATTATGTTTTGGATTTATTATGGCATTGATTGCAGGGTTAATTTCACCAAAGATAATATGTGCAAAAACGTACGATTATGAAAAAATAGAGGTTGATATCGCTATAAGTAAGGACGGGACTTTTGATGTAGCGGAGAATATGGAATATAATCTGGACGGCGATTTCGGATTTTTTACGAGGGATATTTCCTTAAAAGACATAGATTACATTTCCAATATAGAAGTTTTTGGCGATGGAAAAAAATTAAACAGAGATGAGTATGATTATTCGCAGAAAGCTGGGAAGGAACATATTCAATGGAACTTTTTACGCCGCGATTTTTCCAGTGAACAAAAAAGTTGGTCAGTAAGATATAAGGTTCATGGAAATTTAGGTTTTTATAAGGATCATGACGAGTTATACTGGAATGCTATTTTCTCAGATAGAGATGTGCTTGTAAAATTAGCCGTTGTAAACGTAAAATTACCGGAATCGCAAAAAATCGATAAAATGACAGCAGCGATATATAGCGAGCAAGGAACTTCCGGATTTATAAAAAAAATTGTAAGTCCGACGGAGTATTATTTTGAAGCGCATAACTTAGCGCCGCATACGAATTTTACAATCGCCGCCGGATGGGAAAAAGGGATGTTTAATTATAGCGGGATTTTTTGGCAGTATTGGCTTAGGTGGTATAGAACATTAGGAATTTTATTGCCCGTTATGACTTTTATCGCGATGTATATATTATGGTATGAGAAGGGGCGCGATCCGAGAATAGATAAAACTATTATTGCCGAATACTCGCCGCCTGATAATTTACGACCGCTTGAAGTAGAAGTATTATTAAAAGAGAATGCGACCATAAAAGGAATCTCAGCGACGCTCATAGATTTAGCGGTAAGAGGATATTTAAAGATTTATGAGGAAAAAAAGAATCTATGGTCGCCAGAGAATTATAAATTTGAAATTTTAAAAGAATGGGAATTAGATAATAATTTAGCGGATTATGAAAAAAAGATTTTAGAGAAAATGTTTGAGGGTAAAAAGAAAGCTTATATTTTAAGAGATCAAATAAAAAATAAGTCAATCATTTTAGAAAAAATTGTTTCGCTTAAGTTGCCGCCAAAAACGGAAGAAAATATTATAAGCACAGAAGAAATGAAAAATAACGCGTTTGGAAATACTTGCGGCGAAATATATAATTTAGTATATAAAAGTGTAACCCGCAAGGGAGAATTTACTAAAGAACCGAATAAAATAAGAACGATTTATGTTGCTATAGGAATAATTTTATTTATCGGCTCTTTCTGTATGTTAGGATTTTTGCAGCTGTTTAATATGGCATGGGCAGCAGCCGGTTTAATTATATCCGGTTTAATAATCTTTACCTTTGGCATTTTAATGCCCAAAAAAACATTAAAAGGCGCGGAGGATAAATATAAATGGCTCTGCTTTAAATTATATTTAGAAACAGCGGAAAAATACCGATTAGAGGCAAGCACGCCCGAATATTTTGAAAAGTATCTGCCATACGCGATTATTATGGGCGTGGAAAATAAATGGGGTAAAAGATTTGAGGGAATAGGTAATATTAAAAATCCTTCGTGGTATATTCCAACCGGCGCGCATCCTTCATATATAAATTCCGCCGGTAATTTTTCTCCTTCAGGTTTCGCGAAAAGTATGTCTTCTATGGTTTCATCTTTTGCGCGATCCTCCAGTTCTGGCGGCGGCGGAGCAGGCGGCGGGGGTTGTGCAGGCGGCGGCGGAGGCGGCGGAGGCGGCGGCGCCGGATGAAATTATCCCTCATAAATATGCGGCATCTGGAGATAAAAATTTTCTGGCGGGCGCAAGAAGTTAATAGGAACGAACGAAAATAAAGGATCATACGCAATTTTGGGGGACTTCTTTTGTCATTCCGACCGAGCGAAAAAATATTTATGAAGTGAAACGAAGTAAATATTTTTGAGTGAGTGGAGGAATCTGTTTATTAAGCAAAATTTGGAACTGTCAACAGATTCCTCCACTCCCCCTCGTCTCGTTCTCGCTTTGCTTCAACTTCACTCGGGGTCGGTCGGAATGGCATTTCCAACCCTATATAAAGAAATTTTCCTAAAATTTTTAATTTTGAGCTTTGAATTTTGAATTTTGAATTTTTAAAATATATGTCTAAATTAATTACAAAAAAAGAAATTATCCCAGTTTTAATCATTCTGTGCGTGGTCGCGGCAAGCGCTATTTTTTATTCCCGTCTTCCCGTTAAAGTCCCATCCCATTGGAACGCGCGGGGAGAGATTGACGGATATGCGGGAAGAGGGTTTACGGTTATATTTTTCCCGTCGCTCATATTAGGAATTTATCTATTGTCAACATTTTTCCCGTTTATTGATCCGCTAAAAGAAAATGTGGAAAAATTCGCGACTCCATATTTTTATTTAAGAACGATTTTAGTTTTATTTTTATCATCGTTGTATTTTTATACGATTTACGCCGCAGTAAAAGGCGGTGCGGCGATGCCTATAGATATGTTTATCCTGCCGGCGCTCGGCGTTATGTTTATCGCAATCGGATATTTGCTGCCGAAATTTAAAAAAAATTATGTTGTCGGCATACGAACGCCATGGACATTGCATTCCGAGGAAGTTTGGAATCTTACACACCAGCGAGCTCAAAAATGGTTCACTGGCGCTGGAATATTTTTAATTCTTGGAGGTTTTTTAAAACTTGGGATATTTGTATTGATAATTATGGCGATATGCCTTTTTTATCCCATAGTGGATTCTTATTTTATTTATAGAAAAGTAAATAAAAAATAGTTAGATGGATTTGATGAGCAAGTTTTAGTATTGAAATAATAATGTGAACCTTAAAGCGTGCAATTTTTTTTGACGGATTTGGATTAAAAAATATGCCAAATTTTAATGACTTAAATTTAGATAATTGGAAAGAGTCAGAAATTTGGACTGATAGTCTTTGGATTATTCCTGAAAGAGATAAAACAGGAAAGCATAGCGGATTTTATCATGGAAACTTTGTCCCGCAAATTCC
>JAZDMY010000088.1:0-3225 GCA_043800435.1 bacterium | reverse complement strand
GGCGCTGTACTATGCTTTGCGAGTCGCCGGCGCGGGAGTGGGAGACGAGGTTATAATCCAGGCATATACATGCGTAACTGTGCCGAATGCCGTTTTGGCGACGGGCGCAAAGCCGATTTATTGCGATGTGGATGAATCTCTAAACTTAGATCCGCAAGAAGTGGGAAAGAAAATAACAAATAAGACAAAGGCAATAATCGTACAGCATACTTTCGGAAATCCTGAGAAGATTGAGGAGATAAGGGAGGTTTGCGGGAACAACACCCACCCTAACCCTCCCCTCAAAGGGGAGGGAAATAAAGGTAGGATAATTTTAATAGAAGATTGCGCGCATTCGTTAGGCGCGAGATATAATGGACGATTGGTTGGCACATTCGGTGATATTTCTATGTTTAGTTTTGGCCGCGATAAAGTTATTTCGTCCGTAAATGGAGGAATGTTATGCGTTAATAATGAGGCGTTAATGTCGAAACACACCCCTCACCCCTCTCAAGAGGGGAATTTAAGATTTCCGTCATTTGTAATAATCGCAAGAAATTTAATGTATCCGATTATAGCCCAAATCTCTTTAAAATGGTATAATAAAAGAAGTATTGGGAAGGTAATAATGTATGTAAGTAAAAAGTTAAGATTATTTCCATTGATTTTAAGCGATCAGGAAAAGAATGGGATGGCTATAATTTCCCCCTCCTCCGAGGAGGGGGGCAGGGGGAGGTTTTCCAAGGTAGGAACAGGGAATTTAAATTGTGCTGGAGAAAACCCCACCCCGACCCTCCCCTCAAAGGGGAGGGAGGCGCGCATTAGCAAATTTTATAAAATGCCAAATGTTCTCTCATTTTTATTTTTACGGCAGTTCAAAAAAATAGATAAATATAATGCACATCGTTGCAAGATTGCAAAATATTATAACGAGGCGCTGGCTGGAAGTAAATTTAAATTGCCTGAGATCTGGAATAAGAGCGAGCCGGTTTATTTAAGATATACTATTTTTACAGATCAGGCTGTAAAAATAATAAAAGAAGCAAAACAGAAAGGCATATATCTGGGAGATTGGTATCGCCAAGTGATTGCGCCGAAAGGCGTTAATTTTAGGTCGGTTGGCTATGAACAACATAAGTGTTCAAAGGCGGAAAAGTATGCTGAGATGACGGTGAACCTGCCGAATCATTATGGGATTGGGATGGAGGAGGCGGGGAGGGTAATTGAAGAAATTGAGAAATTGGGAAATTAGAAATTAATAGTAATTAATTGAAATAAAAAATAGAAAACAAATTTTTCCTTCTTGAAAAGGATTGGAGTGTGTGAAAAATTAGAAATTAGGTGTCAGGGATTAGTTGATCAGGAAAAATGAAGTTAATAAATTGTAAAATTAGAAATATAAATCCAAAATAAAAAAATGGAAGATAATAAGAACAACATAAAATATAACCTTTGCCTTGAGTGCGACGGGAGCGGGAAAATAGACGGAAAAAAATGTCCTGAATGCGGCGGTCGCGGAGTAGAATTAATTATAGACGGCGAATGTTATTATTGGGATAAACCGATGTCGCCGCTTAATATTTATCAACGCCGCGGGCATATATTAATAAACGGCATCATAAGTTTTATCCTAGTATTGCTGGGTATTTTCGGTGTTTTATCGTTGGCATATTACGCATATTTGGTGAAAGATTCCGAAGCGGTTATAAAAAATGTTTTATGGTCTTATGAGCGGCAGCAAAATTATTTAGTTCTGTTTTTTTGGTTCGGTATTGTTATTTTTATGGGTTTGGTTTATAGAATGAACCGCGAATTTGAGAAGGGAAAAAAAGTGAGAAAGAAAAATTCATTGGATGGTAATAATGCAGAGGCAGGGAAATCAGTCGCGTCTTTGCAACGGGCAGGAAATATAAAGACAGAAATTTCCGGTTGCTTTACACAGGATGCGATAAGTGTTGTTGAACGGACATATAATTACGCCAGAAAAAGCCGGAGTGGAATTAATCCGTTAAATTTTCTTATTTCTTTGATGTTTTTTGAAAAAATAAATATAATTTTTTTCCGCTTGGGCATTGATTATGGGAAATTTAAACTTGAAATATCCCGTTATTTGAGGCGGCTGGACACTGAGAAACAGGGAGATTATTTTTTAAAAAAAGTTTTGTTGGATGCTTATGTGGAATCATATAACGCGAAAAAAGATAAAGTGGACGTTCCGGAAATTTTAGTGAGTTTATTAAAAAATGATTCATTATATCCGTCTGATATTAAGGGCGGAGTTATTAATGAGATAATGTATGAGCTTGAAGTCGATTTAAAAAAAATTGTGAATGTCGTAGAATGGCTCAGAATAAATGAAAGATTAAGAAAAAATTGGAATAAGTATAGGAACAGGTCGTTTTTTAAACCAAAGGGAAAAATGGACAGGGCAATGACAGCGGTTGCAACGCCAAATCTCGACCAATTCGGACAAGATTTAACGTTGCTTGCGAAATTAGGCTATTTAGCGCCTTGCATTGGCCGGGAAAAAGAGCTTGCCGCTATTTTTAGGATATTTGAAAGCGGAAGCGCGGGGGTAATTCTTGCGGGAAATCCCGGTGTCGGAAAAAATTCCATTGTGGAGGGGATAGCCCAAATGATGGCAGCGGAAGATGTCCCTGAAAGTTGGCAAGACAAAAGGCTTGTCAGTTTAAGCTTGGCGCGCCTTATTAGCGGCGCTAATCCGGAGCAGGCAATGGAACGTTTGCTAGGCGCGCTAAACGAAATAATAAGAGCAAGAAACATAATTTTATTTATAGACAGCGTTGAAGATATGATCGGCATAAGCGCAGGAAGGGAAGGCAGTTTGGATTTATCGGAGGTTTTATCTTCATCGATGACAAAACATAATCTTACCGTTATCGCCGCGACCACCCCGATGGACTATAGTAAATATATTGAGCAGTCTGCTTTAGTCGATGTTTTTCAGAAGGTCTCGATTGAAGAGCCGGAAGATAATGAGGTTATCCAAATCATGGAGGGTAAAACAGGCGGTATCGAGGCCAAGGAATATGTTTATTTCAGTTACGGCGCTATAGAAAAAGCGTTATATTTTGCAAAAAGATTTATTCACGATCGTTTTTTGCCGGAAAAAGCGATAAATATTATTGAAGAAGCGGGAGTGTTCGCGCGGAAGAAAAAAGGGCGCAATTCAATAATAACATCTGATGATATCGCGGAATTGATTTCTCAAAAAATAAAAATTCC
>JAZDMY010000078.1:0-2416 GCA_043800435.1 bacterium | reverse complement strand
TATGAGCATTTTAACTAAAAAACAAAAGACGGTGTTTGAGGCGATTAAAAATTTTTATAGCGAGCGCAGTAAAATGCCGACTGTGAGAGAAATAAAAGATGAATGCGCGAAATTAGGGCTGGAGATAAAAAGTATCAGGAGCGTATTTTTATACTTGAATATTTTAGAAGAAAAGGGATTGATAAAACGCAATTCTAAATCGCGGGGCATTGAACTGGCCGGACAAAATATAGAAAATAGTTTAGTTGATGTGCCGATTTTAGGAACGGCAAGCGCTGGTGCGCCGACTTTTTTTGCGGAAGAAAATATAGAAGGATTTTTAAAAATTTCGCGGCGGCTTGTAAGAGGCGGAAATCATTTCGCGGTAAGGGTTTCAGGAAATTCTATGAACGAGGCGATTATACGCGATAAGAAAATAAGAAATGGCGACTATATTATTATAAATCCGGATGATAAGAACTACAGAAATAATGATCGCGTTTTAGTCGCGATTGACGGGCTTGCAACTGCGAAAAAATTTAAGAAAATTGATAAAAGCACGATTGGGCTTTTCCCTGAGTCATCAGATATTAAGTATAAACCGATTTATATCACGCTTAAAGATGAAAGCATTATCTGCGGAAAAATAGTTGATATTTTTCCCGCGCCTGAAAATAAGGAAGTTGAGTATGTGGGGGATATGTAAGAGGGGATAAGCTATTTGAGAATTAAAAAAATCCTTATGCAGGGATTTGAAAAATAATAATTACTAAAAGATGCTTGTCTGCGGTTTTTATAAATTTTTAACCGTGGGTGAACCAAAGCCCTCGCAAAAATGGCATCACATTTTTTTAAAAGGTCAAATTTTCGATATGTTAGAAAATTATTTACAAAAATATTTTAATTTTTCTGAGTTTCGCCCGGGGCAGAAGGAGGCGATTGAAAATATTTTAAGCGGGCGGGATACGTTGGTGCTCGCGCCGACAGGCGGGGGAAAGTCATTATGTTTTCAGTTGCCGGCGGTCGTTATCGGCGGCGGGGACGTTGGAAATTTTAAAGACGCGATAAATTGCGTCTCTGCAACTGGTGTGGCCGTGACAGTGGTTGTTTCCCCACTGATCGCGTTAATGAAAGATCAGGTGGATGGGCTAAATGCGCGTGGAATTTCGGCTGCTTTTATAAATAGCAGCATTGATCAGGGTGAAATTAAAAAAATAATGGACGGCGCGGAAAAGGGGGCTATAAAAATTTTATATGTCGCGCCTGAAAGATTTGCGAACGAGGGGTTTATGACATGGCTGCGAAATCTTAATATAAAAATTTTCGCAGTGGATGAGGCGCACTGCGTTTCGCAATGGGGGCATGATTTTCGGCCTGATTATCTTGGGCTAAAAAAAAGGATTGAAGAGTTTAAAATTCGTCCTGCTGTGGTCGCTTTAACTGCTACTGCGACACCCGAGGTGAAAAAAGATATAATAGAACGGCTGGGTTTGAAAAATCCGCAGGTGTTCGCGCGCGGATTTGATCGGCCGAATTTAAAATTTTTTGTTCAGGCGAATTTACGGCCGAAAGAAAGGAACAGGGAGGCCTTAAGAATAATAAAAACAATGGATGGTTCGGGCATCGTTTATACTCTTACGCGAACCTCCGCCGAGGAGACGGCGGAATTTTTTAATGCTCAAGGCATAAGCGCGGCGGCTTATCATGCGGGGATGGACGGCGCGAAAAGAACTGGCATTCAAAGCGATTTTATGGAAAATAAATATAGGGTGATTGTTGCAACTATTGCTTTTGGAATGGGAATAGATAAAGCAGATGTAAGGTTTGTGATACATATCGGCATGCCTAAAAGTTTGGAAAGTTATTATCAGGAAGCCGGACGCGCAGGGCGCGACGGCGAGAAAGCATTTTGCGTCCTGCTTCATAGCAAACGGGATAAGGGATTGCATTATCATTTTATCCAAAAAAATAAAGAAGAGATGCTGGCAATAGGTAAAAGCTGGGATGAGATAAACAGGATTTCTGAAATAAAATTTAATTTGCTTAGCAAAATTGATGATTATGCTGTTTCGGATAAATGCCGGCGCAGGGCCATTTTAGAATATTTTTCCGATCCAAGTATTTCCGAATATCAAAATAATTGCAAGGGGTGTGATATTTGTTTAGATTTTAAATGGCCTGAGCGAAATTCTGAGGTTTCGCGCCGCAGAGACGCAAGATTTCGTGTTTCTACAACAGGAGAAATTATTGCTAAGTATGGGATGACAGGCCGTGTTCCTAAAACAATGGGTGCGGATGATGATTCGGAAATTTCCGGCACTATTTTAGAAACAGTTAACTTATATAAAAAAATTATTCTATAGAACAAATCGCAAAAATGCGCAGTTTAGGATTAAGCACGATTTTTGGGCATTTGATAAGATGGTATCTATTAGGC
>JAZDMY010000074.1:0-10238 GCA_043800435.1 bacterium | reverse complement strand
TAAAGCTCGCGGATGCCTGAGAAATAAAAAAAACCGACTAAAAATTTTAATTCCTCACTTTTAGTTATCAGTTCAATGAGGCGTTTTTTTAAATTTTCCGCCCCGCTATTGGTGATAAAATTGTTCATATTTTTAATAATTGTTGATTTGTTTATTTTACTACCTTCCGCGCTAAAAATCAAATAAATTTAAATTAGCTGAAAATCCACATTACTACGGTTCACTCATGGATTCCGCATAGCGCTTTTCGCTTGCGGAATGACACAGCCTATCCAAAAATTGAAATTCCTGTACATTAAAATACCAAATATGCGAATGGACATACCATGGTTCATTGTTGCCATTGAACACAAAAAACCGGCTTTTCGCCGGTTTTTTAATTTTGCTAAAGTTATTGCATTAAATTACTCAAATTCTTTTCATACCATTTTTTCCTTTTTATCATATCTTCCCTTTCCTTAATCCATAAATCCCAGTCAATTTCTTCCTTTTCCCAGTCATATGCCAAATCGGTATCCTTATGCGCTTTTACATAACCCATGACATCCGGAGAAAGCATTGAGAGTTCATATAAATTTATGCGGGAGTCCGGTCGTTTTGAAAGGGCTGCATTGGTGCGGGCGACGAATTGCTCTAAAGGGAAAAGCGCGATTATGCCGTACATCCATAAAAATAAAAAAACGATAAATTTTAAAATGTCAGCGCGTTTAGATGAAAATAATTTTATAAAAAGCCAGATAAATAAGATCGCGCAAAAGATTACCGCATATGAGGCGTAAAATTTCTCGTAGCTAAAACCGTAGTATAATACGTACATCCCCATCCTGTATGCGGCGGAAAGGAGCAGGAGGAATGATGCCGCCGTGAATACAGATAATATTTTTTGCACGAACGAATTTGTTTTTCTAAAAGCGGCAAAGAAAATCCCAATGTTTATAATTGATAAAACTAATAGCTGCCAGAATCCGCTTTTGACTAAATCTTCTACTGCGCGAAAGTCAATCGGCAGTTCTTTTATCCATAAATATCTGAATTGAATGGCGAGAAATAAAATGTAAAGCATTAAAACTCCGCCGATGACGATGCCTGCGATTATGGGGTCGGTTTTTGATTCTGATATTTGTTCATTATAAGTAAAAACTTTTTGCCATGCCATCCCCAGCGCTAAAAAGAAGATGGATAAAATAGAAAAAACAACGGCTTTTGCAAGAAAAGTCATAGAGACAAGATTTTTTACCCATACATAAATAAAATCAATTTTTTGCGCGAATATCTTATCAGCCGAAGAAAGAAGCGGAATTATAACAATAAAAGCGATTAAAAGAAATAAAATTATCCCTGCAATGATTCTTTTAATGAGCGCTCTTTTTTTATTTTCAGAGTCCGTCAAAATATGGGTATATGTTTCTATGGCAGTTCCCACTTTCCCCAAAAATTGAAAAATCCTTTTTATTAAAGAAACGAAAAAATCTAAGTTTAAAAATTTATTTTTACTATCCTCCAGCTGCGAGTAATTATAAAAAATTAAAACCATAATCGGCCAAACTAAAATATTTACTGCTTTAATAAATGGATTTTCAAAGACCGCAAAACTTATTGATATAAATATAATCGGTATACTCCATAATAAATTTTTCTTATTCAAAAATTTCTCATTATTAAAACCCAGATAAATTAAAAGAAACAGCAAAAATACTGCCAAATTAAATCCTAATGCGAATATGTCATTTTCCCCAAAACCCCATAAAAAAATTACAAAAAACAGAGAAATTCCGGATGAGAAAAGCATCGGCAGGTTTAATTTATCTTTAATATTTTTTTCAGGGTTCATATTACATTGAAATTAATAAAAATTAGTAAAAATAAGTTGAAATTTATTACGCATCTAATTAGTGCCAAATAGTCGCATCATTCTGAGCCCGAGCCCCGCAGTATTGCGGGAAAGAATCCCAGCATTTTTCTGCTTAACCACGGGATCCTTCACTCCCCCGCACTTAGATGCGGGGTCGTTCAGGATGACGCTGTGGACACTATTTCAACAGTAACTAATTAGCGGAAAATTAGCATTGGTTTTTTATTATTCCTACCAATTACAACAAATTACCATTAATTACTATTAATTTCCATCGCATTAAAATATCCTATCTTTCCCTACAATAATCTTTAATTTTTTCGGCGCGACGGTTATCTCAAGCGGCGTTTTTAAAATTGTTTCCTTATCCACAGCAATGGTGATTGATTTCTCTGCTTTAATTACCGCTCTTTTTATCGGAAAAACACTCTCCTCAAGTTTTTCCCTCTTAAATAATTTATCAGAGAATGACTGATTATGGGTTGCGACTATTTCTAAAAACCCGTCTCTAGGATCAAAATATTTTTTTTTCCCCGCTATGCTATGATTATAAATATTGCAAATTTTTATATCGCTTTTTACTATCGGCGTTATTTTATAACTCTCGCCGCAAATTATTTCAATATTATTGCTGCCTAACTTTACATTTGATAAAAAATATCTGTTATTTATCTTTCCGAGATCAATTACCTCAATTTTCCGCGAAGATAAAATCTCGCATGCCTCTTCTCCATACGGCATACCGAGCATTTTAGCAATTTCTATTTCCTCGCCTAACGGAATCATCCCTAAAACAATATCATAATCCGCAACTATATTAATTATCTTAAGCAAGGTATTATCGTCTCCCGCGACAATAATATTTTCAGCGCCGTTTTTTATTTCCTCAAGAATATTTTCTTCAATGCTCCTTAATTTTGTTAATTTTGTAATTTTTCCGTTAATCTCAAAATTAGCCAATCTATTTTCAATTTTGGCTAAAATTCTGTCATACTTTTTATCATTCAAAAACGAATCGTAAATATAGTAATACACGAGAAAATTCACCTAATTCACCTAATTTCTAATTCACCTAATAAAATGCCTAATTTAGCAATTCATTGTAATTGGCAGTAACTTGTTGTAATTTATTGTAATGGCGTAAATGCAATTAAATTACTATGAATTACTATAAATTTCAATAAATTACTGATGAATATTTAGTAATTTGAAATTTTATTAGATGAATTAGCGCCCGCCCTGAGCGATAGCCGAACGGGTGAATTGCAATGTAGGTGAATTAAAGATAAAAATTATTCTTTTCCGGTTTTAACGGACACAGGCGGCTCAACTTTGTCTTTCTTGCCTTTTGCATTCTCTCCATTTACTCCCATCTCGCATTTGCCGTTAAATATAGCGCCTGCGGCAATTACCATAATTTTTGCCTTTATATCTCCGTTAACTTTTGCGGTCGCAGTTAATTCTAAAGTTCCTTCTATATTTATATTGCCGTTTACTTCTCCTGCGATAAGCGCGTTTGTCGCTTTAATGTTTGCTAAAATTTTCGCTTTCTCCCCCACCTTTAAATTTTTATTTGTTTTTAAGGCGCCGGAAACAAACCCTTCCACTATAACATTTCCCTCGCCGACAAAATCACCTTCTACTTTTACAGAAGGTCCAATGATTGTTTCTATTTCGCTGTCTTGTGAATTTTTTTCTGATGGTTTGAACATATTTAAATTAAAAGTCTAAAGTCAAAAATTAAAAGTAAAGTTAAAAATAAAAAATATCTTTCCACGATGGCTGCTAATCTATAAAAATTGTTTCCACAAAATTAAATTCCGCCCACATGGCCGGCGAACAGTAAAGCATTTTACCTGCCGAAATAATTTTCCTTTTTCTAAATAACCATTTAAAATTATTTCACAACGTCTAATTTTATAACTGTTAATTCACTTTTACCTTTTGACTTTTAATTTTTAACTAATTATTTTCATCGCCAACTCCACGAGTCGATTAGCATATCCCCATTCGTTGTCATACCATGCGATTACTTTCACTAAATTACCTCCCACAACCTCAGTTAAAGACAAATCAACAATTGATGAATATGGATTTCCGACTATATCGCTGGAAACGATGGGATCTTCGGTTGTTGTTAGGATATTTTTAAATTCATTTTCTGCCGCCTTTTTAAAAACATTATTTAATTTCTCAGCTGTAATATCTTTTTTTAGCAACACGACAATATCTGAAAGAGATCCAACCTGCACGCCCACGCGTACCGCCAATCCGTCAAATTTATCCTTTAACGCCGGAATTATTTTTGTAACTGTAACCGCCGCTCCGGTCGTAGTGGGAGTAATATTTTCAGCCGCCGCCCGCGCTCTTCTAAGATCGCCTTTTTTATGCGGACCGTCCACTAAATTTTGATCAGCCGTATAAGCATGGATGGTGGTCATTAGCGCTTTTTCAACTCCAAAATTATCCTCCAGTATTTTCATTACAGGCGCGATGCAGTTTGTGGTGCATGACGCGTTTGAAATAATATCTTCTTTTTCATTAATTTTCTCATCATTTACTCCTAAAACATAAGTTGCGATCTCATCATTCTTCGGAGGAGCGGATAAAACAACCTTTTTCGCACCCGCCTGAATATGTTTCTTTAAGTCCTCCGTTTTAGTAAAAATGCCCGTACATTCTAAAACAATATCTATTCCGAGTTCTTTCCACGGCAAATTTAAAGGATCTTTTTCAGCCAAAACCTTAAATTTTTTTCCGTCAACTATTATTCCGTCCTCAGACGATAAGATTTCTTTATTAAAGACCCCGTAAGCCGTATCATATTTTAAAAGATGCGCTAAAGTTTTGTTATCCGTTAAATCATTAATAGCCGCAATTTCCACATCATAATTTTTTTCTAAAATTACTTTAAAAGCCGCACGTCCTATTCGGCCAAAGCCGTTGATTGCTAACTTCATATAAAAATTGAAAATTAAAAGTCAAAAATTAAAAGTTAAGTTTATAGTTAAAAAATATAGCCAGCTTTGTCTTAATTATACATCAAAGGAAATTTTTTAGTGATTACTTAAACTTGTGAATATCACTTCATAATTTTTAACTCACTTTTGACTTTAGATTTTTAACTTTTAACTATTCTGCATTTTTTAAGATAAAAAGTTAAATATAAATACAAAACTAAGGGGGATTTATTACTTGATTATTTTTTCCTATCTCAACTTCCAACGTTGTATTTTCGTCAATTTTAAGATCCAATGTCTGTTTTAAAAGATGCCATCCTTTTACTTGAAATTTTTTTCCTTCGTATTTAACGAACGCGCCGACCTCAGGATAATTTTCAGCTAATTTTTTATATCCGTCTTTCTCATAATTTAAACAGCACATAAGCCGCCCGCAAATTCCCGATATTCTATCCGCGCCTCTATGCGCTATTTGCTGCGCCTCCGCGCTTTCGGAATTAACGCTGGATAACTCTTTTAAAAAAGTCTTGCAGCATAACTTCCGTCCGCAAGATCCTATCTCGCCGACTATTTTCGCCTCATCCCTTATTCCAATCTGATGCATTCTTATTGATTTTCTAAACTGTCTATTTAATAATTTTACCAGTTCGCGAAAATCAACGCGCCCTTCCGCCGTAAAAGCAAAAATGATTTTTTGTCCGTCAAAAGTAAGGCGCGCATCTACAAGCTTCATATTTAATTTTAACTCATGAACGCATTCTTTACAATATTTAAGATATGAGGCTCTTCCTGCTTCATTATTTATAATAACTTCCATATCTTCCTTGCCGGCTTTTCGTAAAATTTCTCCTTGCTCGCATAAATATTCTTCTCCGTCTTCTCTAATATTTTCAACAATTCCCGCATCTTCCGCATCCAGCTCAAGACCAATAATTGCATAATCACCCTGTTTTAAATCGCCATTAAATGCAGGCGAAAATTTAAATGCCTGAATTCCATCCCATTGATTTATTTTAATTTCAGCTATTCTCATTTTAATTAGATTACCTAATTATTTATCCGTGATCCGTGCTGATCCGTTTCTTATCCGTGCTAATCAGTTTTATAAACGGATTAACACTGATTGATGACGGATTTTCACCGATCACGGATAGGTAAATGCTATATGCTGTATCTCGCAAACCTCACAACTTCTATCTTCTCTCCTATTTTCGCGACGGCTTCAGTAATAACTTGCTCCACTTTCTTTTTATCATCTTTAATAAACGGCTGTTTTAATAAACAGACATCTTCATAATATTTAGCCATTTTACCGGCTAAAATTTTATCTATCATTTCTTCTGATTTACCTCCCGCCTTTAATTGCTCGGCATAAATGGACTTTTCCTTCTCTAATTCCTCAGCAGGAACATCTTCAGGCTTAATATATAACGGCTGCGCGGCAGCGATATGCATCGCTATTTCATGAGCCAAATTATTAAACATCTCATTTCTCGCCACAAAATCCGTTTCGCATCCAAGCTGCAGTAAGACTCCTACTTTGCCTCCGGCATGGATATAGGCGTGAATAATCCCCTCTCCCGCTGTTCGTTCTGATGATTTCTTAGCAGCTTTTATCTCCCCCTTTTTTCTTAAATAGTCAATCGCTTTTTCAATATCGCCATTATTTTCATCCAATGCTTTTTTACAATCAGTCATCCCCGCGCCTGTTAATTCTCTTAATTTAAGTATTATTTTTGTGTCCATAAAAATTTGAATTATAAATTGCGAATTATGAATCATGAATTTAAGATAATTAAAATTATCTCACTTCAGCATGATTCATAATTCCTGATTCTTAATTTATACCTCTTTAAATTCTCTCGCTTTTTATTTGGAAACCGCGGGGTTATTATTTCCTTTCTCTTCCCTTCCTTCCTTAACAGCTTCTGCAATCAACCCCGTAATCAATTCTATGGATTTTACCGCATCGTCATTTGCAGGTATAACCCATTTTATGTCAACCGGATTTGAATTTGTATCGCAAATAGAGATAACCGGAATTTTTAATCTATTTGCTTCTTTAATCGCAATTTTATCTTTTTTAGTGTCAACGACAAAAATAGCATCAGGCAATTTATCCATCATAGATAATCCTCCGACGATGCTTTCAAGCCGCTCTATCTCTCTTTTAAAACCTATCCGTTCTTTTTTAGTATATTTATCTAAATCGCCTTTGTTCATCTTATCTTGCAAGTCAAGATATTTTTTTATATTTTTTCTAAATACAGAAAAATTAGTGAATGCGCCGCCGACCCAGCGATTAATAACATATGGCATGCCGCATTCTAACGCGTATTTTTTTATGATTTTCTGCGCCTGTTTTTTAGTCCCGACAAAAAGCAATACTTTTCCCTCTGAACTTAATTTTTTTACCGCTTTTAATGTTTCTTCAAGTTTTTCCAAAGTTTTATTTAGATCAATAACATTTATACCCGCCCTTGTGGTATAAATATAAGGTTCCATTTTCGGATACCTTTTAGATTTTTTGTGCCCGAAATGGACGCCTGCTTTTAGCATCTCCATTAGAGTGGGAGTCTTTGTCATATTTATTCTTTTTCGCGGATACGGCCAGATAAAATCTTTTAAATGGAAAGCCGCCGTTTAGAAAAGTGAAATTCGTTCCGACATGCGAAATTCTCCTCTCGCATTTCTATTACGAATTTCTATTTTCATTATAACGATTTTCTATTTTACTAAAGATTATATTTGACTTAATCCGCCCTCTATTCCCTATCACCCCGCAAATGCAGAGCAAAGAATTTTATGGGAATATGTGTTATATATATTTCAGCGAAAAATCAGCGTAAATATCCGCGTTATTCCGCGGGAATGTGGTCATCGCAAGATAAACGCGGATAATAACGCAGATTTGCCGCTGATAATTTTTCTGTGAACTAAATTATATTGTTAAATTAACATATTTATTGAAATAATGCAAGTTTTTTTATAGGCTTATACAATACCCTGTGAATCTCGCAAATCCCGTGTTTTCTTAAGGCATCCTGATGAAATTTTGTCCCATAACCCTTATGTTTATCAAAGCCATATTCGGGAAACTTCAGATGTTCTTTTTTTAAAATTTCGTCCCTTGTCACTTTCGCGATAATTGACGCCGCAGCAATAGAATAAATTTTCGCATCGCCATCTTTTATAGATTCATATTCCACAATCGCGCCTCCACAATTTATACCCGCCGTAGAGACGCATTGCAATGCGTCTCTGCCATTGTGCCTGCCGTCCGCCATTTTTAATTTCAACACCCCGTCAATCATCACATAATCAGGTTTGATATCCAGATTTTCTATGGCAAGTTCAAATGCTTTCACATTCGCCCTTCCTATGTTATACTTATTAATAAAGTCAATATTTATAATCCCAACAGCCCAAGAAACGGCAGTTTCTTTTATTTTTTCGCATAAAATCTCTCTGTTTTCAGGAGAGATAAGTTTTGAATCGCGGACGCCCTCTATAATTTTTCCGCGCGGCATTATAACAGTAGCCGCAACTAACGGCCCTGCCCATGCGCCGCGTCCGGCTTCGTCAACTCCGGCGATAAAATTATAACCTTGGGAGAATAATTTTTTTTCGTAGTTTAATGTAGGAAAGTTCATAGATATATAAAATAGTAAAATTCAGTAAATTCACCTAATTCATCTAATTTCTAATTCACCTAATAAAATTACAAATACCAAATTATAAATTTCTCATAAAGCCATTACATTTATCTTTTAAAAATTGGGCATTTTATTAGGTGAATTAGGTGAATTGCAATTTAGGTGAATTTTAAATACGCTTAAATTGTATCTCATTTTTTTATGTTGCACAAATTACTAAATCAATACTACGGCTTTTCTTTCTTCCGCCCAGGACAGGAAGAAATTATAAACGACATCTTAAACGGAAAAAATGTGATCGGAGTTATGCCGACTGGCGGAGGAAAATCATTATGTTTCCAGCTTCCTGCTTTAATGCTTGACGGCGCAACTATTGTTGTTTCTCCGCTTATTGCTTTAATGAAAGATCAGGTTGATAATCTGCGAAATAAAAATATTCCCGCCTCGTTTATAAATAGTTCTATTTCCCCCGTCCAGATACAAGAACAGCTGAATTTTGTAAAAAATAGAAAATGTAAAATCTTATACATAGCGCCTGAAAGATTTTACAGCCGCGAATTTACCGAGCAGCTTAAACGTATAAAAATTTCTTTATTCGCCATTGACGAGGCGCATTGCATTTCCGAATGGGGGCATGATTTTAGACCGAGTTATCTGCGCCTTAGATATGCTATTGAAATGCTGGGCAACCCGCCGGTTTTGGCGCTCACCGCCACCGCCACTCCGGAAGTGCGCGAGGATATAAAAAAACAGCTGAACATTGAAGATGCTTCCACTTATATTACTGGTTTTGATCGTCCAAACCTGCGATATTTTGCGCTAAAATGCAATGAACAGGAAAAAATGGAAAATGTTTTAAATTATACGAAGGAAAATGCAGGACATGGAATTATCTATATGGGAACCCGCCAAAAAGTTGATGGCATGGTTAATTTTCTGGAGGACTACGGAATTCGGGCGTATGGTTATCACGCGGGAATGGAAGCTGCCGACAGGACAAAAATCCAAGATGATTTTATGAATGAGCGAAAAAAAATCATTGTCGCCACCAACGCTTTCGGATTAGGCATTGATAAACCGAACATAAGATTTGTTATTCATTTTGATCTGCCGGGCACGCTTGAAAGCTATTATCAGGAATCAGGCCGCGCCGGACGGGATGGAAATCCGTCAGATTGTATTTTATTTTATTCGCCGCAAGACAGATTTCTTCGCGAATTTTTTCTGCAAGGGGAAAATCCGTCCGCAAAAATTATAAATGAAATATATTCCATTTTAAAAGCCCAAGTTGATGATCCGATTTTATTCACCTATAAAGACATAACGCGCCAATTATCCGAAAGCGCGCCGGAAATGGCGGTTAGCGCGGCGTTAAAAATTTTTGAACATCACGGCATAATTGAACGGCCGCAAGAACGAAATATTACAGCGTATTTAAAATTTCTAAAACCAGAAAGGGAAGTAAAGGATTTAGCCGGGACAAGATCAAAGATTCAGCAAAAAATTATTGATCACATTGTAATGCGCCATTCAGGCGAACTTGAAGAAGGCATAAATATAAATGTTGATGAATTAGCGCGGGAATTAGAAATAAAAAAAGACAGCATAGCCCGTCTTATGAAAAAACTTACGGATGCCGCTGCCATAAATTACGAACCGCCATTCCGCGGAAGCGAGATACGTCTCTTGCAGCGGCTTTCCGAAGATGGCTTGAATAATTTAATAAATTTCTCCGCCATTGAAGAAAAAAAGAAACGAAGTTTTACGAAA
>JAZDMY010000071.1:0-2513 GCA_043800435.1 bacterium | reverse complement strand
TAATACTAATTTGCTGTAATTAGTTGTACTTTTATTCGGTCTCCGCCGCAGTCTCTTTTAAGGACTGCGGCGAGTGCGAGGAGACGTCGCAGTCCATGGCGGAGACTGCGACGGAGAGATAGAAATTAAATAATTGGCAGAAATTAAGAAATTATTTATGTCTAAAGCGTGGAAGAAAATAAAAAGCAAAATAATTCATAGGAATCCCTGGTATTGTTTGCGCGAGGATGATGTTATAAGACCGGATGGAAAAGAAGGGAAGTATTTTTATATTGACGGGATAGATAGTATTATGGTTATTCCGGAGGATAAGGACGGAAAAATTTATCTGGTGGGACAAACGAGATATACAGCGAATAACTTTTTTTCATGGGAATTTATTTTAGGAAGTTTTAAAATAGGAAGTGAAAACGCGATTGATAGAGCGAAAAAAGAATTAAAGGAAGAAACGGGAATGGAAGCGTCGGAATGGATTGAACTTGGAATGGGATTTCCCATAAACGGATATTCTTCGGAAAAAATGTTTTTTTATTTGGCGAAAAATTTAGCTGAAGGAAAACAAAAACTTGAGCCGACGGAGGACATAAAGATAAGAAAAGAAAATATTAAAACAATAGGCAATATGATAAAAAATAATGAAATTACCGACATGCAAAGTATCGCGGCTTTTTATAAATATTTATTATATAAAAATAATTTTTTATGTTAAACAACAAAAGCGGTTTAGGCCGCGGACTTAGTTCGTTAATCCCTAACAGAATTAATAATAACAACGGTAATGGAAATATTGACGGCAGAGACGTGATGAATTTGCCCGCACAGGCAGGCGGTGTCCTTGCAACAGGTGGAGCAGTTGAAACTGGAACAAAATCAGAACTGGACTTGGCGAAAGGGCTGAGAATTCTTGAAATTGATATTGAAAAAATTAAGGCAAATCCGTATCAGCCGAGGACGGATTTTAATCATGACGGGATGGAGGATTTAATAAATTCAATCAAGGAACATGGAATCCTGCAGCCGTTAGTTGTTTCTAAAACTGAAGACGGGCAGTATGAACTTATCGCGGGAGAGCGGCGTTTGCGCGCATCTAAAATGGCGGAGTTAAGAAAAGTGCCTGTTATTGTCCGGGATGCGGATAGGCAGAAGAAATTGGAGCTGGCGCTTATTGAAAATATACAGAGAAGAGATCTCAATCCTATGGAAGAATGCACTGCTTATAAACGGCTGATGGACGAATTTAATATGACGCAAGATGATGTCTGTAAAAAAGTTGGTAAAAGTTTGGCGGTTGTGGCGAATACTTTGCGGCTTTTAGGATTGCCAAAAGAAATTCAGGATGCGCTGTCGCAGGGAAAAATTGATAAAAGCGCGGGTCGCGCGATTGCCGGACTTGAAGGAGACGAAGAGCAGCTTAAATTATTTAAGGAATTGATTGAGCGGGGAATAAATGTCAGGCAATTAGAAAATTATGTACGCAGCAAAAAACGGGTTGGGTTTAAAAAAATAAATGTTATTGATCCTGATTTGGAAGAAAAAAATGATATGCTGCAGGTTGCGCTCGGCACAAAAGTTAGAATAGATAAAAAGGGCGCGCAAGGAAAAATTATGATAGATTTTTATTCGGAGGAGGAATTGGGAGAGATTGTGAATAAGATATGCAGGGAATAGGGGGGAAAGAATTAAGAATCAGGAATTAAGAAGTAGGAATGGAGAACCTTCCTTCGCTGAAGCTATGGAGGGTAAGGAAATTAAGAAATTAATTGTAATTTAGCGTACAGTGAATTTCAATATTTGGATAGCTGTGTCATTCCGCAAGCGCAAAACGCTATGCGTAATCCATGAGTGAGAGGCAGGAATGTGGAATTTAGATAATTTTAAATAGAAATTTTAAAGTTTAATTTTACAAATTGTGCTTATTTTGATTGGTTAATCTTGGATTCCGCATATCCCTTCGGGATTGCGGGATGATACCCTTGCTGCCATAGCGCGTTGCGCTATGTGCGCATATAAATTTATAAAAATATGGAACAAACTCAAAATGCAATGCCGGAAATTAAAAAAGAAATTACTCCGGTATTTGAACTCATTGGGAAGTCGGTTAAAATTTATAGAGAAGGATTTAAAAAACTTGTCGGGATGTCTCTTGTCGGGTTTTTAGGAATTATTCCTTTCCTTTTTATTGTAGTAATGTTTACAGCAGCCAGTTATTTTTTTAAAGGCAATAATAATCTTACTGCAAACGTTGTTGCCATTATTTTAGGTTTATTGTCAATCGCCGCAATTTTATTCCTTGTGTATGTTGCTGTTATTTCAAAAATAGGAATATTTTTAATTTTAAAAGAATTTCCGACAACAAGAAAAATCAAAGATATTTTTATGGAGGCAAGAAATTATTTTTGGCAATATTGTGTCGTCGGGCTTATAACTTCCATAATTATAGTATTATGGACATTATTATTTATTATACCAGGTATCATTTTCGGCGTTTATTATGGCTTTAGTTATTTCGCGCT
>JAZDMY010000043.1:0-40012 GCA_043800435.1 bacterium | reverse complement strand
GGATTAATGGCGTGCCTTTTAAAATATAAAGCAGGTTCTCAAACTTGCTCCGCTACGCTCAAGAAAACTTCTTTTATCCCTGATGTGCGAAATAAAATTTTATTTTTAACCATAATCTATGGCTTATTTCAATAAAATCGGTTTGTTATTACTCAACGACGATCAGACAAAATTTTTAGTGTGTGAGAAGGATAACTTCACTTCTGATTTTATAATGCCGGGTGGTCAGTTAAATGAAGGCGAAAGTGATATTGAATGCCTTGTCGAAGAAATAAATGAAGAACTTGCTGTAAAGTTGGATGAGACAAGTCTTCGATATATAAACGAGTATGTTGATGTTGCGGCAGGCGATTTAACAAAAGATGTTTCTATAAAGCTATACGAAGGTAATATTATTGGCGAGCCCAAACCATCTGCTGAAATAATTAAGTTTCATTGGATTGGCAAGGATGACTTGTCTCATCCTCGACTTTCACCGATAATTAAGAATAAAATTTTGCCTGATCTTATCTTAAAAAATATAGTAAAATAAAATTTCCTACCAGAGGCAGGCAGGTACTTTTCTAAAACTATTTTCTCGCAGTTCAAGGAATAGCTTACTTAGTGCCTGATGAAATAGTCGCGTCATTCTGAGCCCGAGCGCCAGGAGGGCGAAGAATCCCAGAGTTTTTCTGCTTAACCACGGGATCCTTCACTCCCCCGCACTGGATGCGTGGTCGTTCAGGATGACGATGTGGACATTATACTATTTAGTCAATGCCACTATCGGATCAAGCGTTGCCGCCTTTTTCGCAGGGTAAATGCCAAAGAATAGCCCCATAAGACCTGAGAAACCGACGCCGACTAATAATGAATTAAAGGATATTACAAAAGGCAGGTCAAAATTTTTCATTTTAGCGATTACGGAGACTAAAAATGTAAGAGAAAGCCCGCCTAAGATTCCGACTATTCCGCCTGTTAAAGTAAGAAGCAGCGCCTCAAATAAAAATTGCCTCATAATATCATTATTTTTAGCACCTAATGCTTTCCTTAGTCCTATTTCATAAGTGCGTTCCACAACGCTTACATACATAATATTCATAATTCCCACGCCGCCGACAACAAGAGAAATCGCCGCAAGCGCCAAAAGCAATAAAGTAATTCCGCCGAAAACTTTATCCATCATTTCCTTTGCCTCAAGCATAGACATAACTGCGAAATCGTCTTTCGTTGGATCGCTGATATTATGCCTCTCTCTAAGCAAAATTTCTATATCCTCTTTAGTCGCATTAACTAAATCCATATCGGCAACTTGCATAAATATGGCGCTTACGTGTTCAATGCCCAATATTTTTTTTTGCAATGTTTTTAATGGAACATAAATTAAATTATCAAAATCCATTCCCATCATCGCCCCTCTTTTTTCTAATACACCGCTCACACGAAAATTTTTTCTTTTTATTTTTATATATTTCCCGATTGCATCATCATCGCCAAAAAGTTTCTCTTTAACTTTAAAACCTAACACCGCTGCCTGCGCGAGTCCTTTGTCATCTTCTTCAGTAATAAAATCTCCTTCGGCAAGCTTTGTCGCCTTATCAACGATCGATGCCTGCGGGCTCACGCCCATAAGCATAACTTTTTTGCTCTCATTTTGATAATTTACTAAATCCTGCCCCATGACCATTGAATATCCATTTTTAATATTAGGCAATTTCATCACGGCATCCATATCATCAGACTTTAATGTAGTAATTGTTATGCCCATTGCCTGGCCGGCAGCGTTCGCGACAGATGCCTGTTTCGTGCTCGGAACTTTTACTTCCACTTCAATTAAATCCGTGCCAAAAGAATCTAATTGATTTGAAATAAATTTTTCCATCCCCGCGCCCGAAGACAGAACAATAATAACAATGCCTATTCCTACAGCTACAGCTAAAATAGTCAAAAAACTTCTCATTTTTTGCTTCGTTAATGAATTATATGAGGTTGTGATGGTTTGCGCTAAAGTCATATATTTGATATAATAAATTTAACACATAATCACCTAAAATACAATAAATATGACCACTAAAAAACACCAAGTAATTTTTATACGAGGACTGTCGCCGAATACCCAAAAGCGTCATCCTGAACAAGCCTAAGACGAATGAAGTATCCTGTGGTTAAGAGAAAAAACTCTGGGATTATTCGCTCCTCCGTCGCTCAGAATGACACAAATTGGCATTCGGCGACACGCCCATTATAGTTTTTTGCGCAAAAATTAAAAACGGCTTGGAGTATGTCGTAAAAAACTATGCGACACACCCCAGCCTTAAATATAGGTTGCCGAAAAATTTTCAAGGGAGGATTTTCTCATTCACCTATGGAATTATTAAAAAAGATATATATTGGCAAAGGCGTGACAAAAGTGTTACGCCCCTGATTTAGAAAATTGCGGTTTTTCCGTTTTTAATTACTTTGACATTTAGCCCAGCCTTTCTAGCCAACGTTGCAAAACAATTAGGATTAACTCTGCCCTTATCTTTTGGGCTATCGTAATGCATCGGAATAACGACTTTAGGGTGGATTTTAGATGCAAACATAATTACATCATCCATACCCATGACGAGTCCACGATTACTGATTGGAATAATCAACAAATCAATTTCACATCCTAGATTGAGTATATCCGGCTCTATATATCGAGTGTCGCTGGCATAATATAGGATTAATTCAGTGGAATGAATCAAGAAGCCAAAATTTGGTACGACTTTGTCCCATACTACGTGATCGGTTCGGAGCGGCATTACTTGCAGCTCACTGGATATAAACTTTGTTCCAATAGTGACTGGGACCGGTTTAAAACCATCTTGGGCTATTTGAGCAGCCAATATCTCGTTAGTATGAATGACGATGTCATGCTTAAACGGCAATACAGCCCGAATGATGTCAGGATAATAATGATCTTCGTGCCCATGTGTTACTATGAACAATGTTGGCATTGCCAGTCGATTCGGCAGGTCGCCCCCGATCGTACTGTACTTACCAAGATCAACCAGAACGGTCGTTCCCTGTTGGTACTCAAACAAAAAGCATGACTGTGCGTATTTTGTAATTTTCATATTTCCTCCATTTTTAAAGAACGGTATTTTATTGAACCATGTTTATAATGGTATATTAACTACGTTTATGCTTAGGATATTGATACCAGATTCGTGCGCTAATAGTGTCACAGCAATGAATAAATGCTGCCAGTGGGTTCATTATCTTTTTAGTCGGGTGATAATCTTCATTTTCCCCATGACAGTATTTAAGCGCGTTAACATGTTTTTTGGATAGTTTAAGATGGTACTTATCGAGCATTTCCATTGTTTTCTCAAATGAAGATTGCCCTTTTATTTCAGTTTGAATTTTTATTGGCTTACCATTTTTAGAAATCGTTAAGATAAACATTTTTTCCAGATCATGGATAAAGATAAGATATAGGGATTCCGCAAGCGTAAATGGAAGTGGCCTATATTGAGAGAGCCCTTGGTATAGTAACGTTGCAATTGCCATGGTTTCAACCACGTGATCATGATAGCCGCCTTCCCAGTTTTGATGTTTATAAAGACCACCGGGAGCACTGTAAAATTTTGACGCATTTTCCTTGATAACCATTGCACAAAAATTTTTTTGTGCAGGCGTCATTTTATTAAATAATTCATTTAACTGCTTGCCTCTTATCATAATTGACAATATAGCACATTCATTCTAAGATGTCACTATGCTCATTGAAAATATTCATTAGCCTTGCTGCGGAATAAAACACTAATTTTTGTAAAAATTTCATTTTTTATCTAATTTTAGCTAAAAAATAAATAAAAATACTTAATCGTTTTACTAAAATTAGCCAAGTGAATTAATGCGCAACAAGTCTATTGGAAATAACTGAAAGGTGGTTAATAATGATAAATATAGTTCAGAAGCTTAGTCAGTGCGGAGCATACATGTTTAGTCAGACAACCCTGAAGGGGGGTAGACCATCTCCATACTCTGTGAAGTTCCCGACTACCATCACTGATGATGTGCTGATCATGTTGGCTGATCGCGCGGTTGAGATACTACCATGGGATACATGGTCCGCTCCATGCGTGTTTGGTATTGCTCGGAGCGGTCTTCCGATTGCCCAAGCGGTCTTCAATGGTTTGTCTCGAGTGATGCATGGCGTAAGTATTGCGACATTGAATCCTTACAGTGATGTGCAACCAATTTTTGCGACTCCTGATGTTCGTACTGCAATCATTGCAGATAATGCCGTTACGACAGGAAAAACCATCAAATGGGCTCATCAAACACTTTACAATGCCGGAGTACAACCAACCGCGGTCATTCGTTTCTTTGACAGGGAAGAAGTTAGTCCCGCAGGAGATGCAATTATTGAAACTCTCAAGGATGATATGAACCTCAAGTTATTTTCATTATTTCGCATCCGTGATTTACTTCCTGATCTGCATCTGCCAGACAGTGAGCGACAAGCAATTCTCAATCAACTTGTTCGCTTTGGAACCCACGCCATTCAAACATATTTGGAGGAGACATATGTTTTCCAAAACAACGCTTGGGCGATTCGTAGAGAAGATTCTGCAAAGAGCTGACCTTGGGATTTTCCAAAAGAAACACGAGTTGGCAATTATCAGCTTACTACTGGCTGACGCTGAGTTGTATCGGGATAGTGAAACCTATACCCGAATTATTGAACGACTTCGTTCGATATATGGCGATGACGGATTGGAAAGATGGACAGAACCTGTCCCCAGTCCTGCTATTTTAGATTCGATTCGAGTTGCTTTACAGGATCAAACGATCATTTATTCATCATCGGTTATGGCGTACCTGTCCGGACTGCTTGGGATACCCATTAGTCAGTTGATTCCTGACGCTAACCGAATATCTGTCGCAATTAACGGACGGATGCGACGGGTGTTTTACGGACATTTACCACAATTTACAATAATCAAAAACGGTTTTACACCGGTAGGAATAATTGGACTTAAAGGATCCGGGAAATCCTATCTGATTCAGGAGTTACTTCGTCGTGGCGAACATGTGCACGAAGTTTATACATGTCTTGACGAAATGCGTTCAACCAATTCCCCTCTTCTGTCTGCTCTCCCACACCCGTCTAAATGGGAAACCGAACCCTTACGTTTGGGTTTTCAATTCCGTGGATGGGATGTAAATATACCCCAACGATTCTTTGTTGGAAATTTACTTCGTTTATCTGAAATAGCCGAGCTTTATCGGATCGGTAATCCATTACTTGTGTACATCTCAGTCCCTAATCGTTTACGTCATGAGCGTGCGCGATGGAGAGGTAGGCTAATAGAGGCGCAAGCGTCAGAAAACCGACTGATTGAACTTGATGCTCATCGCGGAGGCGAATGGACAGGCTACGAGGCTAATAACATCGGGTCATTGGTGCTATTAGCACATGTTATAGTTATTAACGATGGAACATCCTCAGTTGAATCCATGGTGGATTTTATACTTGATGAAGTTTCTAAACATGAAGCTTGAGGCTAACATGCGATTATTGAATCCAGTATTGACTCGTTCAGGTTGGGTATACATAACTATTGCTCCCAGCCTATCCATCCACGAAGTGACTGCTTATCCCATGTACTTCCCTTATGAGGGGGGTGATCGGAAATTTCGCGGGCTTCCTTATCAAAAATACTTAGCCCATAAACAGGGTTCCAATCCGTGGAATCAGCCTTATCCTCCTGAAAAACATTTGCATCTTTGGGCGGCTCGTGTCCCCATATCTGAAATTGTAGAGCAGATAGATGTGGCGCATGCTTTTAAAAGTTGGCTCAAAGGGTCTGATCCCAGAAAGGGTGTTCTATTGAAAATACTCCGCGATGCGCATATTCCTTTTAATCATATTGGTCTCGGTGGGTCATTTTCACTGGGGTGCCAAACAACTGAATCTGATTTGGACATTCTTATCTATGGTGTCCGGCACATAGCGCCGTGTTTAAGAGTACTCAGGAGTGCGTTATTGTCAGACGATGCCCAGCTAATGTCATCGGAATTGGCTAGCGGGTATGCGCAAAGATATGGCAAACTCTACAATTTGCCATTTGATCATTTATTTCCCCTCTTTGCGCGCGATTTGACTAAACTTTACGTAGAAGGATATAAAATCTCGTTTATCTTTACTTATAACGAGAACGAGCAACATCAAATTCCGAAATGTCTTTATCAACGGCCAGCAATTGGCGAGGTAACGCTACGCGCAAGGATTATCTCTAGTAACTTTTCATGGAGCTTTCCTCGCAAGTATTGTTTGGAGGCTGTTGATGGTACCCAGTATCATCTCTGGTCATATCATTGGCTGCATAAAGCAATGACTAATGCGGGAACGATCGTAGAGGTAAATGCCGACAAGGTTAGCAAAAAAAATCTCATCCTCGTAAAGCTGCGCCATCACATCATGGAATAGCCGAACAAAGGATAATATCTATACCAATATCACCCTGTCTTCCTGATGTCTTTTTGTTCATTTTTTGAAATCTTTTTAAGTGGCTATATGATTATTTCCTGCGAATAGCCACTTTTTTTATAGCGAAATACAATACTCTTTTAAATTGATTTTTATTACCCCATTTAGATAGATGTTTCTCATCTATTACGAAATCTTTTTCATCTGAAGAATGGATTCCAGATTTTCTTTAATAACCTTTTCTTGCTCAGGAAGATACATCTCTGGCAATTTTACGACTGAGAACCATTTTGTTTCCATCTTGTTGTCTTCTGGCTGTCCCAATGGTTGCTCTTTAGCGGCGTACATAAGAAAGTAGTGTATGGTTTTCCACTCAGATGCGCATGTAACGTAGCGGCGAAACTGTCCAAGTTTTTTAATTATTTTAGCCTTCGTAACACCGGCCTCTTCTTTGATTTCCCTAAGCGCCGCTTGTTCAAGAGTCTCGCCGTATTCTACATGTCCTTTCGGGACAACCCATGCCGTGTATCGTTTATCCCTGATAAGCAGCAGTTCTATATCTGAATCAGCATGGCGAATAATTATGCCGCCTGCTGATACGGCTTCGAGTTTTTTTGCGTCTTTTTCCATATATTCATTTTAGACTAACTTGCCAAATCCTGTCCCATTAACATTGAATAACCATTTTTGATATTTGGTAATTTCAGTATTGCATCCATATCATCAACTTTTAAAGTCGTAATAGTTATACCCATCGCCTGCCCCGCGGCGTTTGAGACAGATGCCTGTTTCGTGCTCGGAACTTTTACTTCTATTTCCATTAAATCCGAGCCGAATGAGTCCAATTGGTTTGTCACAAATGCTTTCATTCCCGCGCCTGAGGACAAAACGATAATGACTATGCCAATTCCGACAGCCACAGCTAAAATAGTCAAAAAACTTCGCATTTTTTGCTTTGTCAGTGAATTATAGGCGGTTGTTATTGTTTGCCTTATGGTCATAAGAACTACTCAATATTGTAAGCATTATATTGCAATGGCATTTCAGTGCAGATTATTGTCAAGGTTACTTTTTTATAGTATACTAAAAAAGAACTTCTTTTAAGTTTAACTTATTTTAAATAGAAAAGCAACAATAAGTCTTCTCTAATGCAAGATGATACCATGAGGATATATTGAGTCTAACGCAAAATGAGCCCCAAAAGGCCCATCTTGCTAAAAATGGTAATTGCTTTCATAATAGATTTATGAGGATCATTATGAAACGCTTACCATTAAGCAGTATAAGCCAAATTAAAAATTTTTTAAAGGGCACGATGGATGAGGGTGTGAAATTGGAAATACAAACTACTAAGGATAAGTATGATTTTATCAAAACCACTCTTTATTGGACGAAGTATAATCATTTGGATAGAACTGATAAACATGTTGTCCTTATGTATTTGAAATTTTTTACAGGATATTCTAAATCCCATTTAAAAAGATGCCGCAAGAAATGGCGCAAGGGAAAATTATTTTACAATCCAACAAGAAAGAGAAACAAGTTTACAAAAAAATATTTTCCATCGGACATATCTTTACTGATTGAAACGGATACGCTGCACGACTGCTTAAGCGGAGAAGCGACTAAACAAATTTTAGAAAGAGAATACAATAAGTATAAAAAAATCAATTACGGAAATATTTCAAATATATCAGTGGCTCATATTTACAATATCAGAAATAATAATAATCAATATAATACCAGCGAAGCAAAATTTTTTAAAAGGACAAAAGCCACGCCGGTAAATATCGGTATAAGAAGAAAACCTGAGCCGAATGGCAAGCCAGGGTATTTGCGGGTTGATACCGTCCATCAGGGCGATTTTAACGGCAAAAAGGGCGTTTATCACATAAATATAGTGGATGAGATAACGCAATATGAAATGATAGGCACGGTAGAAAAAATAACGGAACAATTTTTAAAACCTGTCATAGAAGAACTCTTAGAATTATTTCCCTTTACAATTTATGAATTTCATGCAGATAATGGGAGCGAGTTCATCAACAGGGTGGTCGCCCAGTTGCTAAATAAAATTCATATTGAATTAACAAAATCGCGATCAAGACATTCAAATGACAATGCATTAGTGGAGTCTAAAAACGGAAGCATCATAAGAAAAATTTTCGGCAGGAATTATATCGATGGGAGGTTTGCAAAAGAGATAAATAAATTCAATAAGGAGTATTTAAATATTTATTTAGTATATCACCCTGCGGGTATGCAGACAATAAAATTGACGCTAAAGGAAAAATTAGAAAAAAATATGATCAATGGGTTACGCCTTATGAGAAATTAAAATCATTACCGGATGCAAAGAAATATATAAAAGAAAATTTTAGTTTTGAAAAAATGGATGAGATAGCAAATGAAAAAAGTGATAATGAATTTGCAAAGGAAATGCAAAAAGCAAAATCAATATTATTTAAAAAATTTTCTCAAAAATAATTAATTTTAAAAAATTTCTATTCCGAGAGAATATAAACACCATAAATCTATAAAAAATAGCACTTACCACTATGGTATCATCTTATGATTAGAGAATACTCAATATTATAATCAATATTATAATCTTTTATTCCTAACTTAAAAAATTTATATGAAAAAAAAAATTCTTTTTCTTAGTTTCATATGTTTAGTTTTAATTACATTCGGTTTTATAAAAATAGGAACGTCTTTTGCCGCTATAGATAATGCATTAAAAGGCAAAATTATTCTGCAAGTTGAAAGTCATGGCGAAGCTTGGTATGTGAACCCAAAAGATAATAAACGTTATTATTTAGGAAGTCCGACTGACGCATTTAATCTAATGATAAAGTTGAGCACGGGAGTTTGTAATTCAGATCTTAATAAAATTCAAATAGCTTCTGAAAATTTGAGCGGTAATGATTCTGATAAGGATGGGCTTTCTAATATGGTTGAAGATTCTTTAGGTACTGATAAAAATAATCCTGATACAGATAATGACGGATATGATGATAAAACCGAAGTATTAAACAGTTATAATCCGAATGGAAATGGCGCAATTAAAATAGATAAAAATTTTGCAAAAACTCAAGCTGGAAAAATATTACTACAAGTAGAAAACCACGGGGAAGCATGGTATATTAACCCAGATGACACAAAAAGATACTTTTTAGGCAGACCTGAAGACGCGTTTAATTTGATGCGAAAATTAGGATTAGGCGTAACGAATAAAAATCTTACAGAGATACCTGCTTCAACGACAATTTTACATAATGAATATGATATAAACAATAATTATTCTACACTAATATGGGAATTCCTTGACGAATATAAAGGTATTATTAATAAAAATGGGACTACTTTGGATAACCTAAAAAAATATGTATATAACTCTTCGGAAATATCTTATCTATCGGCGGAAGAATGTGCTTCCCTTTTCCCTAATATAAGCATTGAAGAATGCAATCAGGAAATATTTAATATGGGTTCAGGCAAAGAGAGTTTAAATAAAATAACAAATAATAATTCTGATATTTATGCGGATAAAAATCAAGGCATCATATTCTCTAATATGGAAAGCGGAAATACGAAAATTTATATTGTAAAAAATAATGACCAATGGAAACTATTAAAAATTTATACTTCGTCTAGTTCTGACTCCGATCTTGACCACGATGGGATTTCCAATGAGGAAGAAAAATGCGAAGGGATTTATGCTTATACTTCAGATTGCATCCCCACTGATCCGAAAAATAAAGATACAAATTCTGATGGATGGTGGGATGGCATTGAAAAAGCGATGGAATATAAAAATTTATAACTGCATACCAAAAAATTTAAAATAACTATTATTTATGCAAATTATATACATAATTGCGTTTTACTTAATAACCTGCAAAATTTTACCATACTTTCTATACCCGAATTATTTTAAAAAGTCCAAAGTTGAAAATTACGATAAATTAAAAAAATTATCCGCTAAATTAAAAGCTTCTAATAAAACTCATACCATAAAAAATGTTTATGATTACATAACTAATACTTATTCAGGAGATACCCAGAAATTTAAAATAAAAAATCTTAGGACAATATTATTTTTTGGTGATTTCTCTACTACTGATATTTTAGATAAAAAACAATTTTTATGGTGTCATAATCAAAATAGATTATTTAAATCAATTTTAATTAATACCGGATTATTTAAAGAAGAAGAAATTATTATAAAAAAAAGATTATTTATGTCTTTTTTTATTCATCAATGGTTATATTTTAAACTTGAAGATAAGGAAATAATTGCTGATCCATTTTATAAAATATTTAAAGTATCTTATTAATTTTACTCATATCTCAACGCCTCAATAGGATCAAGTTTTGCGGCCTTGCGGGCGGGATAAATACCGAAAACGAGTCCCACCGCGCCTGATACTCCTACAGCTATAACAATAGAAAAGACGGAAATAACTAAATCCCAATCATAGTCCAAATATCTCGCTACAACGGCAATTAATGTGGAAATAACGGCGCCGATAATAATGCCGATAAGACCGGAAAGTATGGAAATTATAACGGTCTCAAGTAAAAACTGCTTCATTATATGGTTATATTTTGCCCCGATTGCTTTTCTAAGTCCGATTTCGCGGGTTCTTTCGCTAACAGATATAAGCATTATATTCATAATGCCTATTCCTCCCACTACTAAAGACAACGCGGCAATGGCGGCTAGGAAAAATTTTAAGGCGTCGGTTATAGTGGTAAGCGCCTCTAATGCCTGCGCCTGGCTGCTAATGGTAAAATCCACCGGCTCATCTTTTTCAATGTTATGCCTTTCGCGCAATAGGACTTCTAAATCTTCTCTCGTGCTGTCAATATTTTCGGCATCATCAACCTTAACGCGAATAAAACTAACATGGTCAATCCCTAATAATAATTTTTGAGCGGTATATACAGGCAAAAAAACATAATCGTCCTGGTTGATAAATCCGGCAGATCCTCTTTCCTTGAGCATTCCGATTACACGGAATGTCTCTTTTTTTAATTTCACTTTCTCATTTATAGGATCAGTATTTCCAAAGAGCTCATCTTTTGCGCCGCTTCCCAAAACTATTACTCTTGATAAATCGTGTTCTTCCTGTTCGGTAAAAAATCTCCCCTGCTCTATTTCCGCATCTTCAACATTTACATAGTCGGCGGTAGTGCCTATGAAAGTGGCATCAAAACTTTGATTGCCGCAAGTTGCCGTGCCTATTCCCTGCACGTTTGCCTCAACCGCCACTGCGTGCGGCACATCATTTTTTTTCAAGATCGCCTTTGCGTCTTCATATTTAAGAGTAGTTATGACGATTCCCATAACGGAAGCGGGAGGGCCTTCTTCTTCGCTTGACCCGGGTAAAATACCCACCAAATTTGAGCCGACGCTTTTTATCTGGTTTATAATTAAACTTTGCGCGCCGGCGCCGACTGAAATAATAACTATAATTGAGCCAACGCCGATAACAATTCCGAGCATAGTCAAAAAACTGCGAAATTTATTCGCCAGTAAAGAATCAAAAGCAAGTTTTGCGGATTCTTTGAGATTCATAAGTGATTTTACTTATAGTGAATTTAAATATTTTGGACAAACAGAGCGTCTCCCCCTTTTGCAAAGGGGGTAAACTCGGGCGACTCGCTGAGCTATGTGCGCAACTTAATTTAACGTACAGGAATTTCAATATTTTGTGTCATTCCGCAAGCGCAAAGCGCTATGCGGAATCCATGAGTGAGAGGCAGAAATGTGAAATTTCGATAATTTTAAAATAGAAATTTTAAAGTTTAATTTTACGACTTGTGCTTATTCTGATTGGTTAATCCTGGATCCCGCATATCCCTTCGGGATTGCGGGATGACACCTTGCTGCCATAGCACGTTGCGCTATGTGCCGAAGGATTAATTTAATGCTATGACTTTAATTAGGCGGTTATTTCTAAAAGGACATCCTTCTTGCATGCTTCTTCGCTTACTGGTCTCATATCAACAGGAGCCGCTTTATTATAAAAAGGATGAGAAATAATTTTTATTTTTCCCGACTTAATGGTTTTTATTAGAGCAGCTGTATTTTTTTCAATTCCTAAATTATTATATGGCGTTTCCTCATGAAAATTAGCCATCACATAATCCAAGCGCTTGATCACCTTATCTGAAATATCAATATCTCCTTTCTCATTTATAATGTTGGCCTCAATTCCTCTTAAAATCATCACCTTATCTACAAAACGGGGGATTCTTCTCAGACACTTGAAATAAATCTCGCTTAGTTCCCCGCTCCCAGGTCCATGATCGCTAATGCCGATGATTTTCATTTTTAATTTTTTAGCATGATTGATATATTCTAAAATCGTATTGTAGGCATGACCGCTGGCCACGGTGTGCAAATGTAGGTCAATTTTTAACATAAAAATAAATCTATAACTTTATAAGATATATTATTATATTCAAACCGATCAGAGTTTAAATTTATTTCATAAGTTCTTTTTCATTCCTGGCGCGGACTTGATTTACAACTCTTTCGTCTGATAAAATTTTCCCGTCTAAGACACGGATAATCCGCGCGGCATGTTCCGCTGTATATTTTTCGTGCGTTACTAAAATTATCGTCCGTCCCTCGTCGTGCAGTTTTTGCAATATTTCCATAACCTGTTTCCCTGATTTACTGTCTAAATTCCCGGTCGGCTCATCAGCGAAAATAACTTTCGGATCATTAACGAGCGCGCGGGCGATCGCGACTCTTTGCTTTTCTCCGCCTGAAAGCTGATTTGAAAGATGATACAACCTGTGCGAAAGCCCTACGTTTTCCAAAGCTTCTTTTGCCCGCCTATTATGCTCTGATTTTTTTATGTTTGAGTAAAGAAGCGGCAATTTCACATTGTCTAAAACCGTAGTTCGCGCGAGTAAATTAAAACTTTGAAAAATAAATCCAACCTCAAAATTTCGCATATCGGCGAGCGTATCATCATCAAATTTTGTCACGTCTTTATCATTAAATTTATATAACCCGCCCGTGGGTTTATCCAAAAAACTTAAAATATGCATTAAAGTGGACTTTCCCGAACCGGACGGTCCCATAATTGATAAAAATTCCCCTTTATCAACTGTAAAACTTACGCCGCATAAAACGGAGGTAATAACATCCTCATTAATGTAATCCTTTTGTAAATTTTCAGCGCTTATTAACATAAATTTAATTATTCTAAAAATTAAATGAGCTCTCTATCATATAGAGAAATTCTACATCATTTTGTTTATAATTGCAATAAATGAAGGAGGCACGTCAATATGGCGCGCCTCCTTATGTAAAGGGGGGATAAAAACGGGGATTTAATTTTAAACACAGGGTATAGAAAAAGGAGAAAATAATTGCGATCTTATACTTATCTCTTCAAAGTAAGCATGGTCGCATAGATTAATGTTTAACGCCTGCAATATATTTAATAATGCCATATAAGCTTCCGTAAATCGCCTTGATTTCATTTCAATCGTTTCTTTCTCATATTTTCTTTCTAATTTTCTTGTCCCGCCATATTTAGCGGGATGTGAAATCTCAACTACTCTTGCCAATGGCTTGCTATTCCATAAACGGATAATCAACTCCATAGGAACACCGTATCTTGGAGTAATAATATCAGAAATACGGATTATATCCTCAGAGCAAAATCCCATAAAACCGCTGCGCACATCAGTTAATTCCCATCCCGTTACTCTTGAAACCATGCTGCTAAAAATATAATTTAATAATATTCTGTCCTGCGTAGCGTTGCTAACATCCGAAAGCGGATTAAAGCGAGAACATATTACTAAGTCGGCGCCTTTTTCCAGTTCGCGTACAACCTTCAGTATATAAGCGGGATCATGCTGCCCGTCTCCATCAAGTTTCACAACGTACCTGCATTGCATATAATCAGCTATGCATTCAAAACCTTTTTTTGTCGCAGCGCCTACTCCTAAGTTTTCGCCTAATCCAATCACTTTAGCATACTTGCCGGCTATTTCCGCTGTGCGATCAGTAGAGCCATCGTCCACGACAAGTATTTTATAATCTTTTACAAGCATTTCAGAAATTGTTTTAAGTAAGACACCTATGGTTGCCTCTTCGTTATATGCGGGTATTAATACTGCTACCTTACTCATTATTTCCTCCCTGATAGAGTTGTTTCCATATTAATCTTGCACTTCCAAAAGTTCCAATAATGAAATTTGCTCCAATGTATTTGCTCCTATACCCTCCTTTTTTTTGATGTGAAAAGAACAAACTTTTTTATTTTGTAAAAAAGCAATTTTTATTAAATCAGTTAGATAATATTCTTTTGCATTATTATTATTATCTATCTTATCTATATTTTTCCATAACCACTCTCCGTCAAAACAATATTGGCTTACATTTACTTCTTTAATTAATTTTTCTTCCGTTTTTGCATCTTTTACTTCAACGATATCCATAATATTTCCCGCGCAATCTCTTATAACTCTTCCGCAATTATAAAATGATTTATATTCATTATTAAAATCCGGCGCGATAAGACTCGCTAAAGAAATGCACGCATTATTTTCTTCACGGGAATTTAATAAACAGCGAATCGTCCCTGCGTTTATAAAAGGATGATCGCCAGGTATTACAATAATATTTTTAAAAATTTTATGGATTAAATGCGGCATAGCGCATTTAACGGCATGCCCTGTTCCTAATTGTTCATTCTGCCAGATATAATGATACTGGCTTCCTAATTTCTTAATAATTTCTTCCCCTTTATGCCCAATTATTATTGATATATTCCACGAATGCCCGAGTCCGAGTAAAAGATGCTGTATTATTGAAATTCCTTTGATTTTGCATAATACTTTCGGACATTCCGCTTTCATCCGTGTTCCCTTCCCGCCCGCTAAAATTATTATATGATTATCCATAGAGAAAATCAGTTATAAACTTTTAATTTTATAATTATCGAAATCAACATCCATAAAGTCAGTGCGGATGCCAGCGTAATTTTCTTCCGATAACGCCGCTCCGCCGAAAGAAGAGCCGTTATCCGTTGCCTCCAGCGCTAAGTCCCAATTGCCTGAATTATCTTTATCCATATATATTTTTAAATTGACATCTTCTCCAATATTATATATCTCAGTTTTTAAACCAATCCATTTTCCCGCAGGAAGAAGATTTAAATTTTTTTCACGGTCATAACTCCCGTTAAAAATTTTCCTATAAGCTATTGTAAAGTATTCTCCGTTTATTTTTTTCTTTATTACCGCCGCTCCATCAACTCTTAAGCCCGCATAATATAAATTATCCCCATCTTTATACCTATTAAAAAATAATATTCCGTTTGATTCATTACGATGGATACTTTTGCTAAAATTATTTTTAACGATGCGAAAATATGTTTCTTGGCTAAAATCACGCAGCTTTTTCTTTAGAACAAGCCGGAAAATATTTTGAGGATGAAATCCATCGTCAGTGCTTTCCGGATTATAATTTTGGTAATCTATTCTCCATTTATCGCACGCCGCTAATTCACCCTTAGCAGTGCTTCCAACGCCGTTTTTCTTTATAAATAAGCCGCCTGAATTAAGCCACCAGTCGGAACTGAAACTTTTTTCCATTTTTCCTGTTTCCTGAATTATTTCTTCAACATTAAATTCATCGCTGAATTCCACAACATCGGACGAAATTAATTTTGGGTAAATTGAATTTTTAATTTTTTCCGTAAATAAATTACCGGAAAAATATTTAAAAAAATAAAGATAAAAGAAGGATAAAGGAATAATTATTATAATAATTTTTTTCATCATATAGTTTGATAAAAAACTCTAAGCCTTAGCGTCTTACTCCTAAAGTATGCCTGTTTACGAAAAATATTGTTGATGTTATTAAAATTAGCGCTATGGCTATAATAATTTTTTTTAATTCTTTACTGCCTGTATTTATTTTAACATCAAAAGCTAATTGCTCAGGTACTGCATCTTTTATAAGCATCTCATTTATTAATATCCCGTTATCTCTATCAAATTCGCTAAGCGTTTTTACTTTAATATCGCTTTCGGCGGCATTCTTAACAATGGCCTCAAAATTTCCCATATCATACCCTATCTTGTCATCAGGAAATTTTTTTATCCTATGAAAAGTTAAAAACAGCGAAGTTTTATATTTTTTAGCGTCAGAAATCGCTTTAATCACATCTTCCGCAGGAGTCGTATCCTTTACGGAAAAATTCTTAACCGATAAGGGATCTCCAAAAGGAAAAATCTCCGGCTGTTCCGCTGTAACTCTGGCAAATTTATAATATTTTCCCACAATATTTTTTATTTCAGCATTTGTCGCTCCATTCGGATAAATATACCAATTCGGAGCTGAATTTAATTTATTGTCAATTAAAACCTTTGCGCCGCTTAAAATATCATCCTCAAGTCCTAATAAATTATTATTTTCGTAATACTCGGTAAGCGCATTTTTATGCATCAATGAATGATTTATCATATTCCATCCGTAATCATTTTGCAGTTCCTTCAATTCAATTGAAGATAAATAATTTCTAAATTGATCTACATATTTGCCGATAACCGCCGTATTCCCTTTTAAGCCGTACTTATTCATAATTTCGGCAGCATACGAAACAGAATAATGAGCATCATCAAAAATAAATATTAAAGCCGCTTCGTCCTGTTCTTGCACGGTTTTAAAATCGCTGACATAAAATAAAGGATTTTGTCCTTTCTGCGCTTTTATCGTAAATTTTAGTTTTTCGATTTTTGACCAATCAAAATCTCCCTTCCCGCATTCTCGCCATCCTCCCTTATTCCTTTCCTTGCTTTTACCAATACTTACATCTAACCATTCGCCGTCATCCTCCGACCGATATGAATTTTTTAAATTATTTGTGACATATTTTCCGTCTCCGTTAAAAAAAGAAAGTTCAAGGTTATTTGTCTCTGTTATGCCCTCAACTCTAATCCGAAAAAAAATATTTTTATCGGAAAGATCCAAAGCAATATTTTTTATAACTGAAGATGCCGAGCCATCAATAGAAGCAATCTCTAAATCCTTGTCTCGCGAAGAATCATCAATGTTTTTTTTAACCAATAAATCCGAGAAATTTTTTATTGGCGGATACGGCATGCTATTATTTTTAACAATTATTTCTTTTTCAAAACTCGGCGTAAAATTTATTGCGGCTGAAATATCCATATTATTTTTTCGGATATTTACTATATTATTCTCTACGTTCGCGAAAAAACTATTATCATGCCGTCCTATTTCAAGAATTGTGATATAATTGGCCGTTTTTCCGTGTTTTTCATATGAAACGGCATAACAAGGCACTGCTTTTTCATATTCAAACGAACATAAACCGTCAGGAGGAGATGCCTGTCCGAATGCCGAATTAATCTTTATATCATCTTTAACCAACTGATAAATTCTAATTTCACGACCGTTGCCTGAACCGACACCGGTAATATTTAAATCGTCAAAAGATAAATCTAACTCGGGAGAAAAATGGAAAAGTTGTTCATATTTATGTTCATCTTCGGAAGTAAGACGATCTATAATAATCACGACATCATGCCCGATAAGTAAAATTCCTCTTTGATGGCTTACTCCGCTATAAAGATTATGCTGCCCGGATTGGTAAACATACCCTTCGCCTTCAAAAAAATTTCCCGCGCTTGCTGTGCCTAATTTTTGGTCCATACCGTCAACTACAACTGTATTATGCGCTCTTGAGCCGTGAAAATATGATTTGTAGAACCCCTCTTCATAAGTATAAAGCCCTGAATCGGTTATCATATTTAAGCCGTTGCTATAAAGGATAAAGTTAAGCGCATCTAAATCGCTATGTTCGGTTCTATAAGGACCGACATCAAAAATAAGCTGGGTTTGATTTTCATAATTATCTTTATTGCCCCATCCTGAACGGATGATAGTTTCCCCTGTAATAGGATAATATTTATTCAGTTGGATTGGCGCCTCGCCTTGTTTACCTTGCGAGAGGACATAAAGAAATTGGGGACTGGCTTCTGCTATTTCCTTAAATTCATCCGCTAATTTTATTTTTTTTTTCAATTGATGCCCCAAGCAGCGGCACATCTAAATTCGGTTGAAGAATAAATGTGCTGTATAATATCATTTTATTAAGCCTTTCTTTAAAAAAATCGCCCGCAGGGATATAATACCGCTGCATATAATCGTATATTTCCCAATATTTCTCCAAAACATAAAAATGATAATAAGACGAATTTTCTACTAAACTTCCATCATCGTCAATTAATATGGCCGCGCTTTCTTCCAATCTTTTCGTCGCGGCAGCATGCCAATCTTTTGCCCCTTCAATATCGGGAAAACTTGTTGAAAGCAAAAGCAAAGAGGCAATTTCATTAAGTCCGTGATTTCGTCCAGATTCATAATGCTTTCGGTCAAGCATAAAGTCGCCATGAACTTTCAAAGTTTCTAAAATCTTATTGCTTAAATCAAGAGAAAGGGCATTTCTTTCTCGCAATTTCCACCAAGCATCAACGAGAACCATAGTTCTAAAAGCCACGGCATGATAATCATCCCATGCGTATTTTTTATCCATGCCGTTATTTATAAAACTTTCAACGATTTCTTTAAATTTATTATCATAGTCACTATTCTTAATTTTTCCGCCGGCGAATAAAAGATGCCTTAGCGAACGCAAGCTGTAAAATACAAACCGCCAGTACTTTTCATCATAATAATTTTCTTCCCATGTAATCGGCTTTATTTGAATCGGAACAAAACGCTCAACATCATGCCAATCATTAAGGTATCTGTCAGCTATTTGTATATCTCCCTTGTCAATAAAGTTGTATATAATTTCTTTTCCGTCTGCAAATTTCGGATATGTATCATAAATTTTTTCCCATATTGAGTACGAATTATCTGCTTTTTTCCTGCATATATTGCCGCCCGAAACATCGATGGATATCTCATCATCCGCGCACTGCCAAAAACCATGTTTTATTTTTTTTTTCTATCTGTTTTTCTTGACTCACGGATATATTTTTTAAAAAAAAATAAAAATAATGATACGCAATAATTAAAAAAATAATTATTCCGCCGAGAAAAATCGCATATTCAATTTTTTTTATCCTCTTGACCATGTCATTTTTTTAATTGTAAGGGCTGAATAAAAAATTAGCCACGACAAAACTAAAGTTGATAATATACTCATTAGCGGACGATAAATCCAATTTTGGGAATCATTATTTTCATATCTATAAGCCAAGCCGAATAAAAATCCTATAAAAACAATGCCGGCCAAGTATAAAAAGGCGGAATATATATCGCCTTTAAGCGGTATATAGACTAAATGCCTAAAAGCGATAACTGGTCCTATTATTACGAAAAGCAGGTGCAAATAATAAAAAAAAGCGGGCAAAAACGGTTTTTGCCAATAGAATTTTCCGGTAAAAAACATATTTCTTATAAAACTTTTTTTCCATCTCACTTGCTGCTTGAACATTTTTCCAACAGTATCTGGGACTTGCGTCCATACTTTTGCGGATTTCGTATAAACGATATCCCAATCCTTTTCAGGGTAATCAATTGATCTAACAAACAAAGAATCTGAATACTTTTTTTTTCAATTTCTTACCTATAGCATTGCTGCCGAGCACAAAGCCGGTTAAAGTCCGATCGGTCGCAAATTTAAATTCCTGACCGAGGAAAGAATCATTTTCCCAAGCAGGTATATAATTAAAAATCGCTTCTTTTCGAAAAACAGCCAAAGGACCGGAAACGCAGCTCACGGCGCCAAAAAAACTTTCAAAGGCCTTGCGAACGGAAAATTGCCCTTCGTACCACGAATCCTGAATTTTCGTCAAAAAATTTTTATTGCCGTTTAATGCTCGGCAATGTCCGCTAACCGCGCCGATATTTGGAAATGCTTTAAAAATTTTAACTATTTTAAAAATCGCATCAGGCGCAAGTATTGAATCGCTGTCGGAAAAAACGAATATTTCCCCTTTTGCCATAAGCATCGCTTTCCCAAGCGCCCGTTTTTTCCCGATATTTTTTTTAAGATGAATTACGGAAATTAATTTTTTCTTCGCGTACTCATCTAATATTTTTTCCGTATTATCGCAACTCGCGTCATTGACAAAAATTATTTCTTTATTTTTATAAGTTTGTTTTAAAAAAGAAAGGATGCATTGCTCTATGATTTTTTCCTCATCCTTAACCGCGACCATGCAACTTACCAAATAATTATTTTTTCCTTCAGGATTAATCGCGGCGGCCGCTAAATAAGGATCGCTATACTTAAAAAAGGCGAAATAAAAAGTTATCAAAAGCACGAAAGAGACCGAAATGCCGTAAAAATATAAGATGATATTCGGCGATTCCATATCAAAAAAAAGTTTTCCGAATAAAATCACGAGCAATGAGAATAAGATAAAGAAAATTATAAATCTGCGCTGTAAATTTTTAGGCGCGGACGAAGAAAATATTTTTAAAATTTTTTTCTGCAGAAAAAAAAGGCAAATAAAAAAGCCCCCGCTTATTTTAAACTTAATTTTTCGGCAAAATTCTTGCCTCATTTTTTAAGTCCATCTTTGGCTGGGGATTGCGGCCAAAAACATATTTAATGCTTTTGGGGATTATTTTATATTTTACAAAACTTAAAAATTATTATAGCATCTATTCTAAAAAAATCAATAGTCCAGTTTTAACAGATTTTTACGCCCCGTGGTCTCTGCCACGGGGTTTCCTACCCTGCAGCCCTGACGCCGCCCTGCGGTCTCTGCCGCAGGGAGGGGTTCACTATAAATAATTTCTATTTTTTAAAGCATAAAATGATTCCTGATAAAAATAAAATCATCATAGCGTAAACAGTATAATTTGAAAAAAGATAATTTTTTATTTTTTTTGTTTTTTTTAATTTTAAATACAATGCGAAGATGGAAATTCCTGCAATGCCGAAAGTGAAATTGCCTATAAAATTTATAATGCTTATAAAATTTTGAAAATTTAAAAAAAATAAAAAAATAGGGATTGATGTTGATAAAATGAAAGATAATTTATTGCTTAATTTATAATCAAAAATAAAACATTTTTTTATAGTTAAGCCAGACGCCAAGAAAGATGTAAAAACGCATAAAAAACCGAACAAATAAGCGGCATACATTATCTTTTGCGAAAAAAACGGCTTTAATCCCTCAAATGCTTCCATGGATGTCATTGCGCCGCTCACCCCTAATACCGCTATAACAAAAAAAAGATAAGTAAACAAACTTATTAAAATAGCGTAAATATTTGCCCGTGTCGCTTCTTTATTTATATCCTGATTTTTTTTTCTTTTTTTGCCTGCAAGCATTTCTATAAATTCGGGAAGTATTGATGTCCCCCAAAAAGAAAATATCACTATGCCATAAGGCAGGAATATATTTTTTAAATCATATCGCGCAAAATTTGCAATATTAATTTTAGGTATGCTTAAAAAAAATATCACAAAGACGATTAAAATTAAGAATATAAGCATTAAAAATTCCGCTTGGGCTATATATTCAATATCTTTATAAATTAAAAAAGAGCCAAAAACAAAAAAGATAAGGGAACATAAGGTTAATGACGCGGGGTAAAAAAGATTGACAAGTCCATATAAGAATTTCCCGCCGACAATAATATAAACTAATTGGGAAGCGAATAATCCTAAGAGAAAATTAATAAATACCAATGTCCCCCATTTTTTCCCAAAGACATCATTAACCTGTCCTGGCAGACGTTCATTTCTATTTCTGGCTATGATAATCTGGCTGTATATTAAATGCACTGCCAAAACAATTATTGCGCCGCCGCATAAATAAAAAAATATCGGCCAAAATCCGACTTTTGATGCTATATAAGGAAGTCCGAAAATCCCAACTCCAATTATAGAGCCTGCAAGAATAGAAACAGCGTATAATATTTTTTTAGATCTCAAAGGCATATCAGTGTACCGTTCATTTAATTTTTATGTGTTCTCGCCGTTGCAGTCTCCCAAAAGGGACTGCAATGAGCGCGTGGAAACGCCACAGTCACTAACGCCTGCCTGCGTAGGCAGGGGACTGGGGCGGGGAAAAAACCAGTATACAAAAATTAAATAAACGAGACATTAGTTTGAAATAATTCCCACATTTACTCCGCCGCGGAAATTTTTTCCAAACCCGTCAAATCCTATTTTTTTATTTCCCGCAATATCAAATATTTTAATTTCCGAATTATTATCAGCCTGGCCAGTTATTATTTCATTAATACCGTTATTATCTATATCTCCGGAAGCAATATTTACTCCGCCAAAAAAATTACGCTCATATGCGAAAAATTCAGACTTTAAATTACCATCCGCGTCAAATACTTTTATGTGCGGTCCGCCGTCTGATAAAGGAGAAGTTATAATTTCATCCTTGCCGTCTTTATTAAGATCGCCGCAAGCAATATTTACTCCGCCAAAAAAATTCCTATTATACGCAAAAAATTGCGATTTAACCATTCCTTTATTATTATAAACTTTAATATGGGAACGGCCTCCCTTTCCCGCCGCAGTAATAATATCCGTAATCCCATCACCATCAGCATCTCCTGACGCGACGTTTACGCCTCCATGGAAACTTTCCGCGTAAGCGAAAAATTGCAACTTCAGCCTTCCATTCATATCAAAAACTCTTACCTGCGGTCCGCCGCCCTTTCCCGTTCCGGTTATTATCTCATTAATGCCGTCATTATTTAAATCGCCTGCGGCAATACTTACTCCGCCTTTAAAATTTTCGCCATAAGCAAGAAATTCTTTTTTAATATCGCCGTCTTGATTAAATATTTTTACTTGCGGCAGGCTTCCAAAATTTTTAGCGGTAAAAATTTCTTTTTTACCGTCGCCATCCGCATCGCCGACGGCTATATTCGCTCCATTTGAAAATTCCTTCTCATATACGGTAAAACTGCTTAAGAATATGCTGTCCGCCCTAAACTTTCTTATCTCGGATATTCCCATTTTCTCAGGAACCGCCAAAATATAAGAAGCGGAAATTTTTTCATTAACTTTTCCTAATAAAGTATTAGTAAAATTTATTCTGCCTGCCCCGATATATTTATCTCCGGTATCATCCGCGTTATTTATTATTAACTTATATATTTCTCTATTGGATAGGAGCGGGTGCGATGATTTCATTAATGCGGCAAGCCCGGCGACAATCGGAGTTGATAAAGATGTTCCCGACCATAGTCCGCTATAATATGCTTCTAATCCCTGATACGCGGGATTAAAAAAAGAAGTGCTGTAAAAATCCACGGCAGGTGCGCCCACATCAATGCAGTTTGTCCCATAATTGGAAAAAATCGCTAATTTATCATCTTTATCTGTTCCCGCTATCCCTAACACAATATTTTCGCCGTTTACACCTTTATAACAAGCCGGATATTTAGGATATTTATCAATATTTATTCCGCCGCCATCATTATTTCCAGCAGCGGCTAAAATTATGACATCATGATTATAAGCGTTTTGCAATGCCAATTCCATATCACGAGAATATTCATCTCCCACTATGCTTAAATTTATAATACTCGCCCCATTATTAACGGCATAATTTACTGCCTCAATAACTTTTTTATTTTCGCCATTGCCTGTTCCATCTAAAACTTTCAGAGGCATAATTTTCGCATTCCACGCTACGCCCGCGATGCCTTGTTTATTATTTCCTATGGCTGCGGCCACACCGGCTATAATAGTTCCGTGATTTATTCCAAGATTGCATTTTTCATTTATCGCGCCATCTTTATTTAAGCATTTAGCCTCTACTTTCGGATTCGGATCATTGTTAAAATCTATAAAATTCCATCCATGAACATCGTCAACATACCCATTTAAGTCATTATCAATATTATCACCGCCTATCTCGTCCATATTAACCCATATATTTTTTTTCAAATCAGGATGATCAATATATACGCCTGAATCAATAAAAGCAATAATAACATTGCTATCTCCGGTTGTTATATCCCAAGATTCCGATGCGCCTATTTTCTCCAAATACCATTGAAAAGAATAACCCGGATCATTAGGCTCTATGGCAAAAACAGGTTTAACAAATAAAAATATTGCAAAAAAAATAATTAAATATAGATTATTCCTATTAATTGTATTTGCTGAAAAAAAATTTAAAGTAAATTTTTTCGTTTTTTGTCTCATTATTTTTTCAAGGTAATATTCGGCTCCCTGCCATAAAAAGGGATAAGAATATGCTTTTTAAATTTATTTTTAGATACGTGAAATATATTTTTTAAATCGCCGGATGCATCAGCGGATATTGCCGCCGACCCTTTTTTAAGCGCAAAAGCCAGTACGTTAGCAGCACTAATACCTGCCCTTATAGAAGTAAACTTTCCCGGACCATTGACGGCAATAATACCCTCTATCTCCTTTGAATAAATTTTGTGTTCACTTAAAAATTTATCTAATGCCGTTATAAACTTTTCCGCATGTCCGCCTTCCATCTTTACTTCCTTTTTCATTATATCTTCTCCTTTTTTTACCGCTAAAATTAATTTATTTTCCACGGATGTATTTATGAATAGCATCATAATCGCAAAAAACTATTTATTTTTTATTTCAATCTTTTCTTGATCTAAAATATTAAATAAAAATTTATCCTTTATATTTAAGCGGTACTTATATTCTTCTTCCGTTAGGGTTGAATAATTTATATCCTTATTAATATATGTGCCGAATTTATGGATAAGTTCCTTTAATTTTTCTTTATTAATATCACCGACAACTAAAATATCAATCGCTGATGTTTTAATCCCGGTAAAAATCCCTGACAATATTATAAGTTTAATATTACCTGCATTATTTAGCTTATCAACAAGTTTATTTTCCAATAATAACCGCGACTTTACAATCAATGTCTCAATTTCCTTATACAATACGAAATCCTTGTTCAATTTATAATATTTTCGTTTTATCGGCAAATTAAATTTTTTATCAATTATATCCTTTTCATAATGTTTGCTCTCTTTGTCCTCAATAATAATTCCAAAATTAGCAAGATTTTCAAGTTCCCTTCTAATAGAATTCAACTGGATTCCGGTAAGTTTCACTAATTCCCGCACATAAAAATTTTTAGTCGGCTCGCTAAAAAGAAATCCTAATAATTCAGTCCTCGTTTTTGAACCAAAAAATTGCTCAAGCATATGTTCAATAAAACTAAATAAATATTTGCTGTTGAAATAGTCCTTAAATTCCCCTCTGGAGAGGGGATAGGGGCGTGTGTTAAGAGAAATTATTGCTCCATACTCTTTGCAGACGGCACTATTTCAATAGACACTAAATAAGCAATCAAATTCCATAAATTACTTAAATAAAATTTAATTTATTTATTTCAAATTTATTGATGTTTTGATTTAATTGTAGTATAATATAAATATATAAATAAGTCAAAATCAAAAATAGCTGTCCGACATGTATCTTTGCATAAATTAGCGTTTATTTATTTGTATTTCCCGCGAGACATAATACCACGATTTTTTATGCGAATGCCAGCATTGAAATTTCCGTATTAATAAATTATGCCGATAAAATCAAGAAAGTTAAATTTTTTATTTGATGAAAAAAACCATAAGATAGAAAAGAATGGGCTTTGCCGAATAATTTTAAGCAAAGATTTTTTCAATCAGGAACTTAAACTTCCTGAAATATTTGCAATAGTTGAAATAAAAAATGAAAATATCGCAATTAATGCCAATGATCTTTTGAATACATTTGAAATAAAAATAACAGAAAAAATTAAAAAAATTTATAACTCCGTCAATGAACGAAAATCATTGCAAACGGAAAATCTGAGCGAGCATATTCTAGAGTTATTATTAAAATCTTTAAATAGTGAAATTAAATATATTCTTGAGGAGGAAAAATTTCATAAATTTTTAATTGGGGACCTAAATATTTTTATTGGCGTTATTGAGCCATTTATCGGAAAAAATGAAGAAAAATACTATTTCCATTTTTCCTGCTTAAATCGCATAAATAATTTACTGGTTTACCGGCAAGGGGATAAATATAAATTAATGGATGTTTTAGAGGCGAATAACGAGGCAGGGAGCGGCAAGGAAGGTAAAATTTTTGCCAATATAATAAGCGGGGAATTAGATAATGACAGTTATTTGATAATAGCTAATCAAAATTTACTAAATTACATTATCTCTGATAAATTAAAGCAAGTGGTTATTTCCATGGATGCGGATTCAGCTGTTAGGCATCTAAAAAAAATGCTAAATGAGGTTGATATAAGCCATGGAATTGAATTCGCGGCTATTTTAATTTATCTGATTACTGCTGCTGAAGAAAAAATGCCTTTAGAAAATTCAATTGAAAAATTAATTATAACGGGAAAAAACACCGAAAAATTTCTTACACCATCAATAATTCCGGATTTTAAAAATAGTTATGCTAAAATAAAAAGTTTATCAGAAAAATTATCTAAATCTTTTTACGGAAAAATCGTAAAATTAAAGTCAGGTTTTAAAAAAAAGAAAAAGCAGGAATATGAAACGGCAAAAAAACATAGTAATTTCGGCCTTAAAAAAATAAAACCATATATTTTTAAAATTTCATCAATATCAATAAAATATGTTAAAATATTTTTTTTATTAATCAAAAAAATACTTTTAGAAATATTAACCTTAATCGTGCTTTCTTTCCGAAAAATAAAAAAAATATCGTTAAAACCCGCTATGCTAATTATGGCATTAATAATTATTTTATTTTTATTTTGGAAGGGAACATCTATGCTCAATAATACGAAAGTTAAAAAAGCGAATGAGAAAGCATATAATGAAGCATTGATAGAGCTTGAACAAAAATTTTCTTCGCTTGAGGCGGATATTATTTATAATAATTATGCGGACGCGTCAAAAATTTTAGAAGAAATAGACAATTTAATGAAAAATCAAATGGCCGTTGAAGCACCTGAATATAAAGAAAAATATGATGATACAAAAAAGAAGGTAGACGATTTCGAAAAAAAGATAAATAAAGTAGTTGAAATTTTAACTCCGGAAAAAACAGATATTGGAAATAACGGAAGTGAGTTAAACGATATAACATTAAAAAATAACTCTTTTTTAGGATTTAATTATGCCTGCGAAAAAATATACATAAAAGATGGCTCAAAGCCGTTTGATTTATGGGATCTTTCTGAAAACATTATCAATCTCGCGGATTTTAAATATCTGAGCAATTTAAAAACTGAAAACGAAATTATACTTTACTCTGATAAAAATAATAAAATTTATAAGTTTAATATAAAGGATAAAAAAATAACGGCTTTAAATAATATTTTGCCAGAAGGAGAAATAAAAAATATATATTCATATGCAAGCAGTATTTACATTATAAACGGGCAAGATAATCAAATCTATGCTTATAAATCCGCCGCCGGTAAAAAGTGGATAAATAATAATTCGGGCATTGATTTTGCCGGCGCTATTGATATGGCGATTGACGGCAATATTTATATTTTAAAAAATGGCGGGACTATTTTAAAATTCTATAAAGGCGACTTAGTCAATTTTAAATTGCCAGACATAAAACCGGCGCTTTTGACCCCGGTAAAAATTTACGTAAATTCTGATTCAGAATTTTTATATATTTTAGATCCTATGAATAAGCGAATCGTAGTCTTTAATAAAGAAACATGCGCGTTGGTTTCCCAATACACCTCGGAAAATTTCAGCAACTTAAAGGACTTTGCTGTTGACGAGAAGAATAAAATTATTTATGTGTTGAATGGGAATGAGATATATAAAATTAATTTTCAGCAGTAATTAATTGTCCGCAAGCGCCTGAGATATCGGCGCCGTATGATTTACGAATTGTGCAGGTAAACCCCGCGCTTTTTATTTTATTTTGGAACTCCTCCTCTCTGCTTCTTGTCGCCGGCATAAAATTCCCGGCTGAATAATTATATGGAATTAAATTTACCTTTGCTTTTCCGATACGGCTTAAAAAATATAATAATTCCTTTAAGGAATTATCACCGTCATTTAAATCCTTTATTAAAATATACTCAAAATTTAAGCATCTGTTTTTTGCCGCTAATTTTTCCTGATATTTTTTCGCCCATTTAATAATTTCCTCAAAAAAACTATCATTATGCGCTGGAATTATTTTTTTTCTTATTGCATTATTTACGCTGTGCAATGAGATTGCAACCCGCACATTAGGCCATAAGGGATCATCTAATAAAAACCAAAGCCTCTCAATTGCGCCGACCGTTGAAAGAACAATATGATTTTGTCCGATATTCGCATATTCTATTATATCTTTCAGCCCGTCACGGACATTTTCATAATTTAAAAGCGGTTCTCCCATACCCATAACAACAATATTAGTAATATTTCCTTCTCTCATCCAGAAACGAAATTGATCAATGATTTCTTCTTTAGTTAAATTTCGCCTAAAGCCCATTTTACCGGTACTGCAAAAAACACATCCTATTGGGCATCCGACCTGTGTTGAAAGACATAATGTCCATTCCCCGCGCGCGTTTTTTATTAAAACCGATTCAATAAGATTATTATCGCATAATTTTAATACTGCTTTTTTAGAGCCGTCTATTTTACTTATTTTTAATTCCTGTAAATAAAAAGAAAACCAAGGAACTTCTTTTTTTAATTTTCCTCTTAATTCTTTCGGCAAAACCGTAATATCTTCCCATCCCGTATTTTTCGGATCAAATAATGCTTCTGTAATTTGCCTTTGACGGTATGAAGGTTCATTTTCTAAGATATGAATCATAAATTTTTGCTTTCTTGGCAGGTTTCTTGCATCTTGGTTATTTTTTTCCCGCAAACTGTCTTAATTTATTAACCACTCCTTCTAATTTCGCAACAAAATATTCAACCTCCCGCAAAGTATTATTTCTTCCTAAGGTAATTCTTATACTTCCTTGCGCCATTCTTTCAGTAGCTCCCATCGCTTTTAAAACATGCGAGGATTCAGTCATCCCGCTTGAACAAGCAGAACCAGTGGAAACAGCAATGCCATCCATATCAAGCATAATCATTAAACTCTCGCCTTCAATATTCTTAAAACTTAAATTTAAATTTGAAGAAATTCTATTTTCCATGCTGCCATTTATTAAGATATCAGGAATTTTTTTAGTTATCTCTTTTATTATTCTATCACGCAATTTTTTTATTTTTTTATTTCCCGCTGAAAAAATAAGATATCTGTCCTTTTCTATTTTTATTTTTTCACGTTCGTTGGCAATAATTTCAACCGCTCTTCCTAATCCGACAATTCCCGAAGTATTATATGTTCCGGATCTTAATCCGTTTTCCTGATGCCCGCCATAGTGGACAGGTTGCAGCGGTATGCCCTTTTTTACGTATAGACACCCAGCTCCTTTTGGACCATATATTTTATGGGCTGACAGACTAAGCATATCAACGTGCAAATATTTCGTATTGCATTCGCAATAATTTACCGCCTGCGTCGCATCGGTGTGGAATAAAATTCTACATCCTCCAGCATTTGAATTCATTCCCCTCTTGAGAGGGGCGAGGGGTGTGTTTACATATTTATTATATTTCTCAATCATCTTCCCTATTTCCCTTATCGGTTGAATAACTCCTGTTTCATTATTTACATACATAATACTTACTAAAACCGTATTATCTTTAATGGCATTCTTAATATCATCTGCTAAAACCATCCCTTCTCTATTTACGCCCACGTATGATATTTCCGCGCCTTCCCGCTCAAGTGCTTTACATACATCCAAAACCGACGGGTGTTCTATTTGCGAAGTAATGATATGCAATGGCTGTTTTCCAGACGCGTTTAATCGTGTACTTGCATTACGCAAGAACCCCTGCAGCGCTAAATTATTGCTTTCCGTCGCACCGCTTGTAAATATTATTTCATCCATCGCGCAATTTAAAAATTCAGCCAATATTTTTCTTGACTTATTAACTCCAGACATCGCCCCTTGCCCAAAACTATGCGCGGATGAGGCATTTCCGTATTTTTCACTCATATACGGCATCATTGCCTTCAAAACGCGTGGATCAGTCGCCGTAGTCGCGGCGTGGTCAAAGTATATTTTAGATTGTATTTTTTTATTCATTTTTTAATTAAACATTAAATCATTAAAAATTTATTAAAAATTTTAAATTAAGAATTAAAAATTTTATTCCCTATGCTCGCATATTCCGCTATAATCACACCAAGCGCATTGCCAGCCGGGAGTAGGTTTAAAATCACTGTTCTTTATCTTCTCTATCTTATTTAAAATATTTACTTCTAATTTTTCTATTTCCTCATCACTTCCTAAAAATGAAACAGCCTTATTATTTTCAATATAATAAAATGTTAACTTTTCCGGCTTAATTTTTAAACATTGTTCCGCAGCCAACTGATAAATCAACAATTGTTCTTTTTCAATTGACTTATCATCTTTTGCAGCTCCGGTCTTATAATCAATTATCTCCGCATTATCGCCTAAACCATCAATTCTGTCAATACTTCCCTTTAAAGTATAGTTACCAATTTTCAAATTAAATCCTTTTTCTAAAAATAAAACTTCCGGCCAGTTATCCTTATGCAAATTATAAAATTCTTTCAAGGACTCTCGCCCCGTTTTCTTTTTTTCCTCCTGTTCCTTATCATTTTCATACCATTCATCAATCCATGATTCATTATAAATTTTTAATAAATCTTCCAATTTCGGAAGATTATCAGATTCCGCCTCGCCGAAAAGACCGATTTGCTTTTTATTCTTCCTCTCATTCATTAACGCAAAAAACTTCTGCAATGTGCTATGCATTGTCTTCCCGAAACTGAAACTCCCTTTTCCTTTTATTGGGATGCGTAGAATATGCGCAAATTTATATTGCAATGGACATTTCTCAAATGCCGCCAATTGCGTATAGCTGAATTGCTTCGGTAAGACAAATTCTTTTTCGCATTTCTCAGATGCGTATCTATATTTCTCAGTCTGATCAGCGTTACTATCCGCGCGCAATCCGCGAAGCCAATCCGGAGATGCTGTTAATTTTTGACTATCTGTAATATTCGGGAACATCTCCGGCAAAAAACGTGAAATTTTCTTTTTCCTAACGCCGCCATAATTTTCAGCGGATGTAAAAAATAATCCTTCTTTTGCGCGTGTCATCGCAACATAAAAAAGCCGCCGCTCTTCTTGAAGATGGATATCTCCGTCAGGCAATATTTCTTTTATCAATGCCTCCGGAATTTCAATTGGATCATGCCTTTCAATCGTTGGAAATTTTTTATCCACTAAATTCGTGATAAAAACATACGGAAATTCTAATCCTTTCGCGCTGTGAATCGTCATAATTTTTACCATGTCAGGTCCGGCATCAATATCCAAACTTAATGTTCCCTCATCGCCTGCTTCCACTTCCATTAAAAGTTCTTCTATAAAATTTCTAAGCCGCGGTTCTTTCTCGGCGCTTTCAAACTCTTTTATTTTTTTATAAAATTCATTTAAATATCTTAAATTTTTAACATTATCGGATGTTTGATTTTTTACGAGATATTCTAAATATCCCGAATCATTCAGAAATACGGTTATAATCTCGCTCACACTTTTTTCTTGCGCCATTTTTGAATGCTTTTCAATAAGCAATACGATTTTCTCAAGCGATTTTATAGTTTCCTCATCAAGTTCATTTAATAGAGAATAATTCTTCACTATATAGAATAACGATTTTCCCCGGCGAAACGCCTCATAATTAAGTTTAGAAAAATCTTTGTGCGTTATTTTCCATATCGGCATATTAAGCACCCTGTATAAAGCTGCCGCCTCATGATAATTATCAAGCAAGCGAAAATAGGAAGTTATGTCTAAAATTACCGGCTTATTGTATAAACCTCTAAATGAGTAAAACTGATACGGAATGCCCGCGCGCTCAAGAGCGTTAATAAAAGGGATAGCGCTGTCATTTGCCCGAACAAGTATCGCAAAATCAGACCAATTTATTTCCCCCTTTTGTAAAGATGGATTAAGGGGGATTTTTTCCGTTTTACTTAATTCCTGATTCTTAATTCTTAATTCTTGCTCTTCCAATTTCTGATTTCCAACCTGCCCGAATGGCTCGTGCGGGAGGGTTTCTAATTTCTGTTCCTTTATTTTCAAAATCTGCGCAATAACAACATTCACCTCATCTTCCAACGTCTCACAATGCAAATGTTCAACAATTGCTTTTCCTGCTGTATTTGAATGCAGTTTTTTATTTATCGCTTTATAATCCTTAAGTTCAATTCCCTTTTCCTTCGCCCGCTCACGCATAACATCATCTTGATTAAGATGATACTCAAGACGATTTGGATTATTTTGCTGGATAAAATTATATGACAGGTCTAAAATATCCTGTTTTGAACGGTAATTTTCAGTTAAGACAATTTCCTCGCATTTCGGATAGTCCTTCGCAAACTGCAATACATTGTTAACCGAACTCCCGCGGAATAAATAAATTGACTGATCGTCATCCGCGACGCAAGTTATATTATTCTTAGGCGCCGCAAGCATCTTTATCAATTCATATTGCGCCCAGTTCGTATCCTGAAATTCATCCACTAAAACATATTTAAATTTGCTGCGCAGATGCGCTAAAATATTCGGCCGTTCTTTGAATAATTTCAAGGTATAGTTAATAAGATCTCCAAAATCAAAAGCATCGTTTTCCAATAAAATTTGCTGATAAATATGATAAGCATTCGCGACCTCTTCTACTTTTTTTATTTCCAGCTCGGTAATCTCATTTTCATTCTCATTTTTTAGTTTTTTCCCCTTCGGTAAACTCAGAGCAGGCATTTTAGCTTTCCAGCCCGACTGAATGACGTTAGTCGTTCTGGCGGGTGACTTTTTACTTATTGCCGCTCCACTCTCCGCATTATCCTGATTAAGCCGAAGAGATTCGGCATATGCAAGATACCCCACAGGCGATATCCCTTCATCTTTGCATCTAGAAAAATGTTTTACCAGCGCGTGAATAAATTTCGTGGGATTTCCGAACGGCTTATAATAGTCTAGATTAAACCTGCCTAAATTTTTTTTTATAAGCATCCATTGCTCCGTCGTATTTATCAGTTTATAGTTATTCGGCAGCCCTATGTCCAGTGCATAATCGCGCAAAATTCTATCGCAAAAAGAATGGAAAGTTGAAATCCATAAATCTACATATCCATATGGCAATAATAAGTCCACCCGCTCTTCCATCTCCCCTGCCGCCTTATCCGTAAATGTTAAAGCTAAAATCTCATCTCCATTTGCCTTTCCATTTTCAATTAACCATGCGATTCGTTTCGTAATAACCGTTGTCTTCCCAGTCCCCGCGCCCGCCACAATCAAAAGCGGTCCGTTTTCATGGACAACTGCCTGCGTTTGCTCCGGATTTAAGTTTTCTAATAAAGTTGACATATTGAAAAAATATAAATTTATATTTCATAAAATTTAAACAGGCAAAGCAAAGGGGATTATTTTTCTTTGCTTTGCCTATTTTTTAAGCCCCTCTATTCGTAACAAATCGCCCAGATAGCAAGTTTGAATCATTTCATATTCTTTTATTTTTTTTGAATCACTAATTGGATCCAAATTAGCAATAAAAATTTCTAATCTCTCCAATAATACCTCTATTAACTCTATTTTTGGCATAAGTTACTCCTTTTTTAAATGTACGATCTCTATTGGATATCAGAGTAAATACAAGTCGGGGCGACCTGACTTGAACAGGCGACCTCATGCACCCCATGCATGCGCGCTAGCCAACTGCGCTACGCCCCGTTTTTTCAAACAAAAAATATTCTTCTTAATCTAAATCCCAAATAACTCCTCCGCATTTTTATCCGTCCGCTTTTCGGCTTCTTCAAAACTTACTCCTTTTAATTCGGCAATTTTACGCAAAGTAAATTCCACATATTGCGGCATACATCTTTTACCGCGATATGGTTCAGGCGCAAGATATGGACAATCTGTTTCCGCTAAAATTCTGTTCAGTGGAATATTTTTTACCGCTTCTAATAATTCTTGCCCCGCGTTTTTAAAGGTTATTATTCCGGTAAAACCGATATAAAATCCCAAGTTTAAAAATTTTTCCGCTATTTCTAAGTTTCCGACAAAACAATGAATTACGCCTCTTACCTTACCTCTAAAATCTTCCAATATCTCAAGCATTTCATTATACGCACCGTATAGATTATCCTTAGCGCCCCGGCAATGAAGAATCACTGGTAAATTCTGTTCTCGCGCAAATTCTATCTGGGAAATAAATCCTTTTTTTTGAATTTTCCTTACCTCCTCAAAATTTATATTAGCAGGGATATGGAAATAATCAAGCCCGATTTCGCCAATAGCAATGATTTTTTTTAAAATCCCCCTTTCCACCTTTTCCAAAGGGAGTGCGCCACGCAGTAATTCCATATACCGTCCTTTATCAAATTTTTCCTCCCTGCTTTTAAATGCAAATTCTTCTTCATTAACTTGCATCTCTATTAAATGTATCGGATGAAGCCCGATCGCGGCATAAACGCCATTTTCATATTCTTCAGCTATCCTAATCGCGCGAGCTGAAGTATCATATTGAGATCCAATGATAATCAACCGGATATTTCTATCCAGACAATCTTTTATAATTTCCCGCGAATCTTCTTTATAGTTATTAAAATTTACGTGACAATGAGTATCAAACATTTTTGATTTATGATTGTAGATTTTAGATTTAGCAAAAAGCTTTATTAATTTTCTAAAACAATTAAAAGAGTGAATATGAAAATTAAAAACTACAGCTTAAAATTTTATAACTACGCAAGTTTTAATATTTGAGTTGTGATTTTGACATTTGCGTTTTTAGGTTTGAGTTATTAAATTTACCAAAGTTTAGATTTAAATTAAATATAAATGGACTATAATCTTAAATCTTAAATCTAAAATTAACAAGATCCTTATTCGCCATAATATAATCAACCATATTTCTTAATCCTCTATCTAATGTTATTATAGGCAGCCAACCGAGTTTTTCCTTTGCTTTTGCTATTGACGGTAGCCCGAGCGGCGTCATAAAAACAAGTTCTTCGCCGTAAATAATTTTAGCATTTTTTGCGAGCGGGGAAATTTCTTTTGCGATTTGTATAATTCTATCGGCAATATAAGATAATTTATAATTTTGATCGTTCCCGAAATTAACAGGACCGATATCAATATCCATATCCATTAATTTCAGCATTCCGTCTATTAAGTCCGTCACATAACATAACGATGTTGAAAAATCTTCATTCCCGTGAATTATTAAATCATGCCCTTCAAGAGCGCTTGCGACAAAATCCGGCAGCATATGTCCGTCATTTAATTTCATTTTTGGTCCGTATGTCCTAAAAATTCTGGCAATTTTCGCATCTATCTTATACTTTTCTTTATAAATTGCCGTTAAACTTTCGGCGCATCTTTTACCCTCGTCATAACAGCATCTTTCTCCAATTTGATCAACATATCCAAAATAATCTTCTTGAAAAAAAGTTTTATCATCAGGTCTTTTTCCGTAAACGACAGATGATGAAGAAAGTAAAAATTTACTTGAGTATTTAACCGCTAAATCAAGCGCGTTTCTTGTGCCTTCTATATTTACATTAAATATCTCTACCTTCGTCTCTTTAAATTTTTTAGGCGACATTAAAGCCGCTAAATGGTATATTTCTTGAATGCCTTGAAATTTTAAATCAACTCCTGAAAGTTCGCTTCGCTCTTCAAGATTTAACGGGGTTGTGATATCATGTTTTATAAATTTAAAATTCGGTAATCCAAGTAAATGGTCAATGTTTTTCTCATCTCCTCCGGATAAATCATCAATGCAGATTACAAAATTTTTTTTAACTAATTCATTGCAAAGATAAGCGCCAATAAATCCCGCTCCGCCTATAACGATAACATTTTTTTGATTGAATAGAGGTTTAGTGGTCATATTAATAGTTATTTTAATGTGGCATTAATGAAATTTATTAAATATTCGCCGGATTCAAGCTTTAAAAACTCCTCTTTTGTTACCCATCTGTATTCGCTGTGTTCATGGCTTAATTTTATATTTTCAGACAAAGCATTTCCTGTGTAACCCGCGAATATGTAATAAATCCCGTTTTCATAATTTGTAATAAAATAAGCAATTTTTATATCTTCCGCTTCTATTCCGGTTTCTTCCTTTATCTCTTTTTTAAGAGAGTCCATATGAAGTTCTCCGAAAAGGACATTCCCGCCGGGTAAGTCATAACAACTCGGACGCGTCTCCATATTTTTTGATCTTTTAAGCGCCAAAAATTTATATTCTTCGGGATGAAAAATTATAATCTTTTGCAGGAACTTAATATCATCCGTAAACATATATTTTCTTTTTGATATTTCAGGCAGAGGCATAAATTTAATTTAATGCACAGGAATTTCAATATTTTTTCCCAGAGCGTTTCCCCCTTTTGCAAAGGCGCCAGTCCCGTCGTATAACGGGGGGGATTAAGAAAGGGGGAATCAAATCACGTTGCGCTATGTGCGCAACCTAATTTATTGTTTTGTTATTTACTGTCTGCACAGGCGGAAGTCGGTCTTGCTTTGATATTTTCTTGCTCCTGAATGTCCAAAACTTATGCGTAAAAAGCCTGCCTAATCCTATCACAATGCCCATTGACGCTTTTACAATTAAATCATTTACTCTAAAAACCGCCACAAAAATAAATAATCCTAATTCATTAACAGTAAATGCTAAAAAGCTTACAAGCAAATATTTAAAATAATGAATATGGATAGTATTTTCTTCATTTTTTGATAAATTCATTTTTTCAGCTTCCTGTTCATCCTTTGGCAATACTGGAAGTTTAAATACCCATTTCCGTTCTATATCAAATACTGACGCATCGCTTACCATAAATGCGATTAAATTAGCAATTAAAAAATGCTGCCGCCAAAAAGGAAAACCGCGCGTTAAACAAAAGTAAAGAATAAAATCTAAGATGCAATCAATGGCGCCAATCGCCATATATTTAACGCTATATTCTGTCATACTTTTGACAGCCATTCTATCTTTTATCTTTTCCTTTATTTTACTTGTAATTTCGGACATAAATTTTTACCGCTGCTATTAATTTTCTTTCTCAGGAATTATTTTTACCAAATGCATTATATCCTCTCCTTTTTCTTCCTCTCCTATTTCTTCAATCCTAAATTTTACTCCTAACTCCTTACCCATCTTTTCCGCCTGCTTTAAAATTATCTGATAACTTGTTTTCTCCCGCGCGTCAGCGACTATGGGTATCAATTTGCCTTCATCTAAATAATATTTTTTATACAATCCAATAAATTCCTTTATCAGCCGTCCGCCTGCCATTTTTGATTCGGGACTCGCAGCAAGATCCGCAATAAAAATTATATCTTCCCCCTTTTTATCCATTTTCCCTTCATACGCTAAAATATATCCTTGCATCTTTTTCTTATCATCAACACATTTTAAACTTAAATTCACTCTATCCTTACTTACATTATTAATATCCTTTGCGATTAAATCGTTTTCCATATTATGCAAATATTCCATCAGTGATTTATTATCATAATACGCTTTTCCTTCAAGATAAGCAACCTGCAAACTATCCATAGAAGTTAAATGTTCCACTTTTTTATCCGCAAGTGGCGCTGAATCTTCCCTTTCTTCTTTTTCCGTTAAAATATCCTCATCAACAAGCTCATCCATTTTAATCATCCCTTCTTGCATTTGGGCGATTATTTCTGAAACATTTTTTTAACATTATAAATAGCATTCTCTATCTTTCTCATTGTTATCTGTAATTCAATTTTTAAATCTCCTTTTTGGTCTATTTTTGTATTTTCTGTAATTTCAACTACTTCAAAATTATTATTTTTTGCCAATTCTCTTATTTCATCTTTAGAATAATAATGATGCAGAATTTCTGATTCCGCTTTTATAAATGTAATGCCGCCAAATTCATTTTGTTCTAAAATTTTATTATTTGTTCCAATATTCTGTCTTATTGATGCTACTGTAATAAATATCATACTATATGGTTTTAAGACACGACTTATCTCTGACATGGTAGTTTCTGCACCACCAGTATCGTTATGGTCAAGTACACGATTAGAAATCAAACAATCAAAGGAATTTTCCTTAAATGGCAATGTATGCATATTTGCAACCATAGCAATTGAGTTGGGATATTTCTTTAAAAGCTCTTTGGTCTTTTCTACACCAACCGCAGACAAGTCAATGGCAGTCACATTTAATCCTTGCTTGGCTAAATATTCACTATGTCTACCCCCGCCACATCCTAAGTCAAGGCAACTTTGCCCCTTTTTTAAATATTTATTAACAAATAATTTTATTACATTTCTAGGCGCTCGTTCACTGGATGTTTTATATCTATTATTGTATTGTTCTGTGCCAAAATGTGATTTTTTCATTTAATTGTAAGATAAGTAATAAAACTTGAGTTGCAAAAACTTTTATTCCTTATTATTCTTATTTTTATTTCTATTAAAAATTGCCATAGATAAAAAATTATGAAATTTACCCTTGTAGAAAACTTCATCTTTCATCTCACCTTCAATAATAAATCCTAAAGATTTATACAAATTTACCGCCGGAATATTACCCTTGATGACACCTAAATTAATTTTATGAAGTTTTTGCTTTGTGAATCCATAATCAATTATCCATTCCATGGCGATTTTTCCAATTCCCTTGCCACGATAGTCATCTTCGCCGATAGCAATAAACAAATCTGCATTTTTATTAGATTTGTTAATATTTGATAGTCCCATCAATCCTATTGGTTTAGAATTATCACAGATAGTGAAAAACATTTTATTGTTAACTTTTTTATAATTAGCAAACCATTCCTTTTCTTTTTGCAGATTTGTTTTTTGCCCCATTTCATTGCCGATAAATTTATTGACATTAGGGTTACTTAACCACTTGACGCGGTAAGGAATATCTTTTTCTAAATATTTTCTTATTTTTATCATATAGTACTTATTTTTTCAAACTTAAAAAATCCCATCCTATATATATTTTCCATCATAATTTTATCCATCTCCTTCCTCTCCTCTTCCCCCTCCATCTTTAAAATCTCTTCTTCGTTTGGTCCTAAATGTTCTGGCATATATTTTTTCCGCTAAAATTAAATAAAAAATTTACTATTGACAATATATATATATATATATATACTAAAAAAGCAGGATGAAAACATCCGCAATAATTCGTGGGCTTAAGGGTCTCTTTGGTGAGATCCTTTTTGCGTTAAGGAAATATTTATATCATTAGCAATCTCTTTTTTCCAACAAATAAAATTACGAATTTTTTGTATATCAAATATATATAATCCTTTATGTGTAAGTTTCCCTAATTCTACAGATATGCGTCTTGCAGTAGAAAATAACATTACTCGCTTGCCGTCACTAATCAATTGACGGATTGGTTCCTCAAAATCACTATCGCCGCTCCAAAGGATAAAATTTTTTATATCATTG
>JAZDMY010000010.1:0-6291 GCA_043800435.1 bacterium | reverse complement strand
TTTTGCCGCTGAAATTACGCAAGCGCAAATTTTAGTAAAGACCGCAGAAAATCCTGCTGTTTATTCTATTGCGAATGGAAAAAAACATATAATTCCTAATGAAAAAACTTTTTTAAGCTACGGGTATAAATGGAACGGCATAAAAACAATTTCTAAAAATGAATTAAATTCTTATCCAGACGCGCGAATTGTAAAGACGAAAAATGACCCGACGGTCTATTATCTTGATTTATCTAAAAAACTTAAAAAAGCCCATCCTTCCGCTAAGGTCTTTCTTGATTATGGGAATAAATGGGAAGATATATTAGTTATTAGCGATATTGATTTAGAAAACTATAATGAGGCTAACTTGGTAAAAGAAAAAAAATCGCCTGCTATTTATGTTTTGAATAAAAATACTCGTAAATTAGTTTCATCTCCCGAGGAGTTTGAAAACGCCGGATATAAATGGCCGGATATTATAGAAGTAAGCCGTCTTGATCTAGAAAGTTATGCTCTGTCCACCCAAGGCATTAGCGCGGCAAACCTATCGGCAAATGATCCGGTCCAAGCCGAAACTAAAAAAACTCCAATCTTGAATGTGTCCTTGGTAAAGGACGATACAGGAAAAGTTGTGCCTACCGGATCGGTCGGCGAATTTTTAAAGATACTCTTATACAGCGAAAATGGCGAGACCGTTATCAATGGATTTGATATAACAGCATTCGGTGTGATGACTGATAAAGATGTAAGTTATGTTCATTTACTGGATGAAAACGATCCGGCTTTTAGGTATAAAACAACTATAAATAACAAAAGCGGTCATATCGGATTTTCCGATGCTCCTTTAGTGATAAGCGAGGGCGAGAGCAGAACTTTAACGATAGAGGCAGGCATAAATGAAAATCCAGACGCGTCTTTCAGAACGATCGGCTTTGGCATAAAAAATGCAAGCGGCATAAGGACATCTTCTGAAGTTTCCGGCCAATTCCCCCTTTACGGCATTGAGAAACAGATGCAGAACATAGGAAATGTAATCGGAAAAATTAATATAAGCCCTATAGCGCTAATTAATAATGTTTTAGAAATTAACCAAGGCGCAAAAGACCAAACAGTCGCAAAATTTAATATAAGCGAAACTAGCGGCAATGAAGATATAATTTTAACAGAAATTTCTTTTTTGGGCCGCGGAAATATAAAATACAGCGACCTTTTAAACTTTGACTTGGTTGATGATAATGGAAAAGTTTTACAGACACAGGTTTGGATGAATAAAGATATGACTGTGAGTTTTAATTTAGATAAAAATCCTCTTAAAATAAAAAAGAAGACGACCAGGACGATTACTTTGAAGGCCGATATTTTAGTAAAGGGTGAAAAAGAATTTAACTTTTTATTCAATGACGGCAGAGCCCGCGGACTTTCCACATCTATAGAACTTCTTTTTTCGGAAAAATGTTTTCCTAAAAATGAAGAAAAAAATACTAATAAGTTAGCTATTAAAAACGGGGCGCTAACCGCTTTTACTGATTCATCTTCTCCAAAAGAAATTATCGCCGGCAAAGAAAATTCGCTTCTTGGGGTTTTTCAACTAAGCGCGCTTAATACGGATGTGGCATGGCAGGAAGCGAGAGTTAATTTAGCATACAGCGGCGCTCCTTTGGAAAACGACCTGATATTTATAGATACCGCGACAAAAAAAGAATTTTTGCGAATCGGCGGGGATGTTTTATCAAGAGAAAAATCCATACTTATTTCTCCGTATAAATTAATAAAATATAAGACATATCTTAAATTTGAAATAAGAACGGATATACCGGAGCGAGCTTCTTCAAACGATACATATAAAATAACTCTTTCAAATTTCAGTTTTAAAGATGCGAATAATTATTACGGCACGGTTTTTGAAACTATGGAAAGCAATATGTTATCCGTAAGGGCATCGGCATTGTATATTACGGCGAATAAAATAGATGATAAATATGTCGCGGGATCCGCAAATGTAAAATTAGGAAGTTTTACATTACAGGCAAACTACGCCGAGGATATCTATGTAAAAAGTATTACTATAAAATCAGAGGAAGGATATAGCGAAGTTTCCGCCGCAACCGGTTTTTACAATTTCAATATAAATTTAATGAAAAATGAAAAAAATCAGCCGATTGGAATACCGATAACTATCACGTTAAAATCGCCGCGAATAATTCCGGCCGGATCATATTTTACGATGGATATATACGCGGATACAAATCCGACCGCGGCCGGCAGAATATTTAAACTTGAGGCGGTTGACATAAGCGCTTACGGCGCGGCTTCAAAAATAAAACCGAAAGTAGAAGGACTTGGAGCGAGAAGTAATCAGGTAGAACTTGTAAAACTTGGGTTTGAAGCAGCGGCAAATCCTGAATTTATTCCCGATACAACAGGATGCGGCAAATCAATAAAAATCGGGAGCTTTAAATTAACTTCAGATGCGGATAAAATACGAATCACAGAATTAACCCTAAGCACATCCGCCTCTTCAGATACAATTTCATACCAGAATGGATATACTCGCCTTACCCTTGCTTCTGGAAAAAAAGTTTTGGCTCGCATTGAAAAACCGCTTCCTGAATTTAATATTTTTAAGCCGAGTTTCACTGTTGAGAAGGGCAAAGATATGATTGTAGATGTGTATGTTGATATTCCTGAATGTTGCGATTGCCCTGAAAGAAATTTACAGGTTTCAATAAACTCTCTCAAGGGTTATGGCGAAAAATCAAATGTTATACCTATTATTGACTCCGCGATAGTTTCAAATCCGGTTAAGATTTTATGCGATTGCGCTAATTAAAAAAAATCCCCTCTTGAGAGTGGCTGGGGTGTGTAAAATTTATAAACTACTCAATTATAAAAGCGGTCATTGGACTAATTGTCCTTTGGCCGCTTGTTGTTTACACTATATTTTTATTTGCGCGTCTTAAATAGCGCGCGAAATCCCGCAGGTCCTAAAATTCCTCCCACTATAACACTTTGGACTAAAAGACCTGCCCACTGCACAAGGGAAAAATTAACAATGGGCTTGATAAATGGGATAATTTCCATCCCATATGCTATAAGCAATTGCGCAAGTGCTGATACCCCAGCACCCGCCATAATCATATTTCCCATTGGTAATTCTCCTAATTTTATAATTTTACTGCACCTACTTTCATGGAAAGTAAGCAAATATTCTCTTAAAATCGTCTCCCCTCCTAAAATACCCAAAAAAGCAGATAATCCCCCGTTCAGCAACCATAAAATTCCCATTAACCAGATTTGCATTTCACTCTCCCCCCTAAAAAAATTTAAAGATAACTGCCAACTCCCGCAAACAGAATAATTTTTGCGAGAATACTATATTTAAGCGCATTTTTTACTTTTTGTCCAGTGTTATCATCCGCTCCTCTTCTTTCTTCCCATATCCTAACTCCACCCAGATCGTATTGCGGGGGAGTATTTTTTTTATTTTTTCAGGCCATTCTACGATTGAAACGGCGTCCGGACGGCCGAAATACTCTAAAGCGCCGATCGCCTCTATTTCTTCAGCAGCCGATATTCTGTATGCGTCAATATGACAAATATTTTTTATTATTCTATTTTCTGTTTTAATATTTAATTTTTGATATTTATTATTTTTTTGAAATTTGAAGCTTGTCCTGAGCTTGCCGAATGGATTTGAAATTTGAAATTTAACCTTATATATCTTCATCAAAACAAAAGTCGGGCTATTTACAATTTTTTTATAACCTAATCCTTCCGCGATTCCTTTCGCCAAAATCGTTTTTCCTGCGCCCAGATCTCCTTTCAACGCTAAAACCTCCCCACCTTTCAGTTTAGCCGCGATTTTTTTACCAATCTTCTTTGTTTGATTTTCAGAATGAGAAATAAAAATCATAATTGTAGATTTTAGATCGCAAATTTTAGATTTAACTACACACATCGTTTTGAAATAATCTAAAATCTAAAATCATAAATCTAAAATTTATAGTTCCCAGTTTGGATCTATTTTAATTTTCATCGGCGGAATCTTCGCTGATGATGGTTTTACCATATATCTATAATATGCTGCGGCTCCAACCATCGCTGCGTTGTCCGTACATAAAATTTGTTCTGGAACATTGAATATTATTCTTTCTCCTAGTTCACGCTCCACTGCCTCTTGCAACTGCCTGCGTAATTCAATATTTGCAGCAACGCCTCCGGCTAATAAAATACTCTTCACTTTATGTTTTTTAGCCGCCCCTATTGTTTTATGAACTAAAACATCAATAACCGCCTGCTGAAACTCAGCGCACAACCTCCCCCTTACCCCATCCTCGGAGGAGGGGAAACTCTCACTCCCGCCCCTGGGCTGGGGTGGAGTTTTCATAAAGGCACCATTCTTTTTTAAATCCCTTACTAAATATAAAACAGCCGTTTTTAGTCCTGAAAAACTAAAATCAAAATCATCATTTTTTATCATCGGGCGCGGTAATTTAGTTTTATTTAAAAAATCCCCCTCGCCCCCTTTTTCAAAGGGGGAAACCATTCCCGCCATCTCTGAAATAATCGGTCCGCCGGGATAACCTAAATCTAAGATTTTCGCAACTTTATCAAATGCCTCTCCTGCGGCATCATCGCGTGTCTGCCCGACAGTTTTATATTTCAAATGATCTTTCATTAAAACCAGCTGCGTATGCCCGCCTGAAACCACTAAACACAAAGCTGGAAATTCTATTTTTTCCCCTTCGGCATACTCAGGACAAACTTTTGACTTTATGTTAATTTGCTCTATCCAATTAGCATATATATGCCCCTCAATATGATTTATAACCATTAACGGTTTTTTCCAAATATAAGCCAATGTTTCGGCTGTTTGCGCTCCAATTAATAACGATGACATTAATCCCGGTCCTGCTGTTACAGCGATTAAATCAACTTCACTTATTCCCCTCTTGAGAGGCCTGCCCCGCACTCTGTTGCGGGGGGTAAGGGGTGCGTTATCCGCCTTCAACGCCCTATCAATGACCGGAATAATATTTAAAATATGATTGCGCGCCGCGACTTCCGGCACAACGCCCCCATATTTTTTATGGATATCAATCTGTGATGAAATTATATTTGATAAAATTCTAACTTTTCCGCGGCTTCCCTCAACGACCGCTGCCGATGTTTCATCACAAGATGTTTCTATAGCTAATATTTTCATAAGTTTAAGATGTATAAAAAAATAGAGTTCATAATTTCGCTCAAATTCGCGATAGATTTGCATATTAACCTCACAGTAATTTTTCCCAAAAAGCTAACCCTTGACAGGATAATTTTTATATGTTGCAATTATATGCTAAAAAAAATTAACAAATGCGGAGGGCATTATACTAAAATGGACGATTTATTACCCGGTTCAATATTTTCAATCGCCATGGCATCCTTGATGCTTATGACATGGGGGAAATTAAAATCCCGCGCTTATTTTATCTATGCCGGATGGGCTTTTTTAAACATTGAACTACTCATATTAGTTTGTATGATAATAAGCGCAATAGCGCATGTGCCCTTTGAAGTAATTTTACTCATGGATATTATACTAATACTTCCCTTAGGAAGTTTCCTTGTCGTAAGGTTCGGACGAAGATTTTTTATAAGAGTTATAGGTTTTACATTACTAAATTTTGAACTTTTGGCAATATTAATCGCTTTCTTTAAAAAACTGCATTAGATAAATTAGGTTGCGCGCATAGCGCAACGAGATTTGATTTCCCCCTTTCCAAAAGGGGACTTTCCTTTATTCCCCCCTTTTCAAAGGGGGGCAAGGGGGGTTTTAGCGCGTGGGACAAATTATCAAAATTTCCACATACTCGATTCTAACTTAAAACCCCCTTAATCCTCCTTTAAAAAGGGGGAAATTAAAATTCCTGTCCGTTAAATTATGATACCACACCCCGCAAATATTTCAAGCAGAAATTTTTTTCCTCCATCTTTCGGCTACAATACCCGCGCCTATCAAGACATAACATAAAATAACCGCCCATAATGGAAAATTTTTAATATCCGGCGCCATCCAGCCGTACATTGTTAAAGTATCGGAAACTATTATTATGTACTTTAAAATAAATGAAATAATCATACCGATTATTTTCGCAGGCATCGCAATGGGAATAATCTGGACAGCCATTAATAAAAATCCCAAAAACATAATGACGGGGGTAAGCCATATTACTAAAATATTCGCCAGCGGCGCGGTTATTGACAAAACAGAAAAATAATAAACTGATAGCGGCAAAATCGCAATTTCCGCGGCGAGCGAAACAC
>JAZDMY010000107.1:0-10295 GCA_043800435.1 bacterium | reverse complement strand
ACCCCCGTCTCCGTCGCCGGCTTCCCCGGAGAATACGCAAAAGTTGACCCGCTTGAGTTCTCATCCGTCAATGTCCCATCTAATTTTGCCCAAAGAAGAGGAGTTGTTGTTAAATTACGCTTGCGAGGAGGGCGGGAGCCGTAAGAATATGATAATAAAAATAGAAAAACCAACGACAAAGACGCGGCTATGATTGGAAAATATTTATATTTTAAAATATTTTTTACGCGATTACTTGCAGGTTTTATAAAAACCGAAAACCGCGTAAAATATTTTTTAATTTCTTTTTTATCTATCATAATATTTCATGCTTGGTATGTTATTATTGGATCATACGTAGTGTCTGTGAAATAGTCGCGTCATTCTGAGCCCGAGCGCCAGGAGGGCGAAGAATCCCAGCGTTTTTCTGCTTAACCACGGGATCCCATTCGGCTACGCTCAGGGCAGGCTCTTCACTCGCTTGGGCTCGTTCAGGATGACGCTGTGGACACTATTTCAACAATAACTAATTAAATTAAAATAAATTTCTATAATGATTTTTAAAATTCAAAATCTTATGAATAACAAAACTATCCCCCTAAAACCTAAAATGCTCCCTGTGCAAGATTTATTTAAAAACACTTTTATATTTTTTAAGGAAAACATCAAAGAATTTTTATTGATTACATTGGCGACTTTGCTTCCGGTTATTATCTGGGAAATTTTAATGGGGAAAATGATAAATTTTACAGGAGACGGGATGGAAAATAAATTCATATTTATAGGCGCGGCGGCGCTTTTGATAATAATCGCCGTAATCGCGGTATTATCAATTTTACAGCAAGTCATATTAATAAAATTCATAAACAAAAAAAATGACGGCGAGAAAATATTGCCGAGAAATTTATTTGTCGCCAATAAACGGCAAATCTTATCTTATATTTGGATGAATATACTGATGGCGTTTATCTTGGCAATCGGCATGCTGGCTATAATTTTGTCTATGACATTTTCTAAATTTCTTACCGCGATAATTGCAAATAATATCTTACGGATCGCGATACTTGTTTTATTTTTCATAATTACCCTGTCAATAATTTTATATCTCATATATTTATCAATAAGCTTTCTGTTTTCATATTTTATTCTGTTATGCGAAGATATAAAAGGGTGGGAAGCGCTTATACAAAGTAAAAGAATGACAAAAAATTATTGGTGGCCGATTATTTTAAGATTAATTTTATTAAATATCGCGATTATTGCTATGACGGCGTTAGTTATGGCGCTTAACCATATCACAAGCTTTATTCCGGTTAAGGAAATTTTTTATTCCTTAGTCGCGGCGTACTATCTTATTTTCACGATTTTCACAATCCCTTTCGCAGTTTTATACTTATATAATATTTATTCAAATTTAAAAACACTTAAAAATGGCGCGATCTAACATATCTGAAAAATTTAATAATCATTGCAAGGAAACGATAAAAGATGCCATCTTTTTAGCAGCCGGCGAAGAAAATATTCTAAAGCCATGGCATCTTTTTTTATCTATAAAAAAACAAAAAGGCAGCATAGCCGCGCACCTTTTAGAAAATATTAATATTTCTCAAGAAACTAAAATAATAAAGGCGAAAGCAATGAAAGGGAATATAAAGATTTCTGCCGAAGTAAACGCTATTATGGAAAAAGCGATAATTATCGCATGCCGCTACCGCCATAAATATATGGGGACGGAACATATTCTCGCAGGAATATTGGAAATAAACGATCCTTATATAACCGACGCTTTATCTGCGGCAAAAATTGATATAAGTTTATTAAAAGATAAATTAAAATCAATTTTTGAGAATCTGGCTAATTTCCCTGCGTTCTTTGCATACGCGGATATGCCAGAAACTTTAGGCGCGGCTGATGAAAATAGAAATCCTCTCCAAAAAATAAGCCGGCGCAAAAAAAATTCTTATTTAAATAATTTTTGCGTAATCTTAACCGATGGGGCATCTCAAAAAGAAATTGATCCTGTCATAGGCAGGGAAAAAGAGATTAAACGGCTTATCCAAATACTTGCAAGAAGAAATAAGAATAACCCGATTTTAATAGGAGAAGCCGGCGTCGGCAAAACAGCCATTATAGAAGGCCTTGCGAAAAAAATAATAGAAAAAAATGTTCCTTTATGGCTTTCTGATAAAAAAATCGTATCTCTTGATATTAATTCTTTAGTCGCCGGAACTATTTTTAGGGGAGAATTTGAAACACGGCTTAAAAATTTAATTGATGAGCTGTCAAACAATGATAATATTATAATATTTATAGACGAGATACATAATATAGTGGGAGCCGGTTCCGCATCAGGCGCGATGGATATAGCAAATATCATAAAACCCGCCCTTGCAAAGGGGAATATAAAATTTATCGGGGCTACGACTTTTGATGAATATAAAAAATACATTGAAAAAGATCCCGCGCTGGAACGGCGTTTCCAGCCGATTATAATAGAAGAGCCTTCTGTTGACGACACGATAGAAATAGTTAAAGGAATAAAAGAAAATTATGAAAATTTCCATAATATAAATATCTCATGCGATGCTGTGGAAGCAGCTGTAAAATTAAGCCATCGCTATATCCAGGATCGTTTGCTGCCCGATAAAGCAATTGACTTATTGGATGAGGCGGCATCTAAATATAAATTAGATAATAATAAAACAAGCCCTGCTGATAAAATAAAAAAACTGGAAGCCGATATTATAAAAATATGCGAGGAAAAGGAAGCAAATGTATTTGAAGAAAAATTTGAACTTGCGATTAAATGCAAAGAGATAGAAAATAAAATTCAGGAAGATATTATAAAATTAGAAAATGAATTAAAAACCTATCCGAAATCCGGACAGATTAATAAGAAAGATATCTATGAAACTGTTTCTGCAATGATTAATATTCCGCAAAAAAATCTTGATATTTCCGATTATAAAAAAAATATCTCCGAATTAACTAAAAGCTTAAAGGAAAAAATAATCGGACAAGATGATGCAATAAATAAAATCACAAACACATTAAAACGAGGAATAACCGGAATTTCTTCGCCCCATCGTCCTCTTGGCTCATTTTTATTTCTCGGTCCTTCAGGGACAGGTAAAACGGAATTGGCAAAAGTCCTTGCCGAGGAGCTTTTTAATAATAAAAACTCGCTTATTAGAATAGATATGGGCGAATATGCCGAGAGTTTTAATGTCTCTAAATTAATCGGCGCGCCCGCAGGATATATCGGATTTGAACAAGGCGGGATTCTCACAGAAAAAATAAGAAAAAATCCTTATTCGGTTATCCTATTTGATGAAATTGATAAAGCCCATAAATCATCCCTTAACTTGCTGCTGCAGATATTAGAAGATGGCGCGCTTAAAGACGCTAGCGGAAGGTTTATAAATTTTAAAAACGCGCTAATTATTATGACTTCTAATTTAGGCATTGAACGGCTTGACAGGCAGGCAAATATTGGGTTTGAGTTGAATTCTAAAAAAGAAAAAGAAAATTTTAAAGAAACATACTCTGAATTAAAAGCAAGGATAATGAAAGAAGTAGCGGATATTTTTCCTGTTGAATTTTTAGCGCGAATAGATAATACCGTGGTCTTTAACGCCCTTACATTTGAAAACATGAAAGATGTAGTCGCCATAAACTTAAATGAAATATCATATCGGCTAAAAGCATTAAACCTAAATATTGAATATGATAAAAAATTAATTGAACATCTCGCCAAAGAATCGGTTTCTTATAAACAAGGCGCCCGCCCGATAAGAAAGATCACACAGGAAAAAATAGAAGATGTTGTCGCCGATAAACTTATAAACGGAGAAATAAAGAAGGGGGACACTGTAAAAATAGTATTTAAGAATGGCGGGATTAAAGTTTTTAAAAATTCACTTAGTGATGAATAATAAGTTGCTGTTGAAATAGTCGCGTCATTCTGAGCCCGAGCGCCAGGAGGGCGAAGAATCCCAGCATTTTTCTGCTTAACCACGGGATCCCATTCGGCTACGCTCAGGGCAGGCTCTTCACTCGCTTGGGCTCGTTCAGGATGACGCCGTGGACACTATTTCAACAGCAACTAATTATGAATTACGAGGTAAGAATTAAGCAGCGTAAAAGTTTTTTATTCTTAATTCTTGCTTCTTAATTCTCTATTCAATTTTTTTATAACAAACTCAGTAAATCTACCCAATTTCTTACTTTCTCAATTTCCTAATTTCTAATTGCCATGTCCATAAAACTCCGCCTGCTCGTCTTAAAAATAATAAAAATTTACCAAAAAACCTTGTCATTTGACCATGGGATTTTTAAATATTTATATCCGCATGGATATTGCAGATTTAAACCAACTTGCAGCGAATACGCCTATGAATCCATTGAAAAGTATGGTATCATAAAAGGAGGGCTAAAAGCGCTATGGCGGGTTCTAAGATGCAATCCGTGGAATAAGGGCGGATGGGATCCGGTAAAATAATTTAAGATTTATGATTTTTGATTTATGATTTTTGTCTTAATCGTCTTAATGTTTAAAAAAAGACGCCTCGGCTATGGAACCATAATCTAAAATCATAAATCTAAAATTCTAAGTATGAAGTACTTATTTGATTTAATTTTGTATCGTCCGCTCTATAACCTTCTTATCTTTTTATATAACGTCATTCCGGGCAATGATATCGGACTTGCAATTATCGCTTTGACTGTTATCGTAAAATTAATACTCCATCCGTTTTCAAAGCAGTCAATAAAAGCGCAAAAAGCGATGCAAACTATCCAGCCGAAAATAAATGACCTGAAGGTTAAATATAAAGATAATAAGGAAAAAATGACGCAGGAAATGCTAAAATTATACAAAGAGGAAAAAGTTAATCCTTTTTCTTCCTGTCTTCCTTTGCTTCTGCAATTCCCTTTCTTAATCGCCGTATTTTTGGTCTTTAAAAACGGCCTTAACTCAAGCAGCTTAAATATTCTCTACCCTTTCGTAAAAAATCCGGGAACTATTAATGCCATGTCATTAGGCATATTAAATCTTGGCGCGCCAAACCCGATTTTAGCGGTTCTAGCAGGTCTTGCACAATATTGGCAGACAAAAATGATGCTGGTCCAGCAGCCGCCGAAAAATCTGCAGAATAAAGAAGGCGCAAAAGACGAAAATATGATGGCAATGATGAATAAACAAATGGTCTTTATGATGCCTATCATAACCGTTATCATCGGTCTAACCCTCCCCGGCGGACTCACCCTCTATTTCTTAATATTTTCACTTTTGATGGGCTATCAGCAAAAACAGATTTTAAAAGCTGCGGAAGATAAAAATACTCCATCTAATAATAAATCCGCTCCATCCGCTCCTGCGGAACAGAAGTAAAACTAAGTTTCATAAAAAAACTCATTGGTAAACCAATGGGTTTTTTTATTGTAACGGAATTCTCGCGGAGAGTTAAATCAAAAATGAACATACTATGATATGTTCATTGATATGCCATTAGCTGTGACATTTTTATATTATAAAGTATAACTTGATTTTTTCGCAAATTAGCGATAAGATGTTATGAATTAAAAAATTCAAATTGAACATATTGGTAATAAAATTGTTAATATGATTAATATTATTTTTAGTACCTTTCTAATATCCCGTCCATTATCTTTTTATAATTACGGCAAAAATCAATGATAAAATCTTGGTTAGGAAAAAAATTCTTTAAATCATAAGATAATTTCGTTGAGGTTAAATCGTTTTCAATTCTTTTTCTCAATTCCTTCTTAAGGTTTTCCTTATCGCTTATTCCCGTCAATTTTTTTAAATTTTTATAATCCGGCTCTATCTTTTTTTCCATATACCAATACAAATCATAAAAATCTCTTCCTTTTATATTTATCTCATTATTTTTTCCCTTGAACCACTCGCGAGTAAAAATAGCGTTCAATTTTCCAGTCATTAAAAATTTCAAATCATATCTTCTTGCAATAAAATTAAAACCAAATTTAGAGATCGGCTGGATTTCCATTTTTGCGCCTGAAAAAGCGCTTTTGCTCGGTTCAACTTTAACATAAAGAAAATCGCTTTCGCCTTCTTTTGCAATTCCGAGAGATTTAAGAATTAAAAATTTAAGATAAATTCTTTTATCCGCTTGAAGTTTAACCTCAATTTCCGCCAAATATTTTTCCCGAAACATTCGCTTTAAATCATCGGCTAATCTTTCAATTTTTAACTTTTTAAAATCTGCGGCGGCAAGGTCAAAATCAAGGTCTTCCGATAATCTTGGCGCGTCAAAACAAATCCGAAGACAAGACCCGCCGTTAAAAATAAGTTTTTTGTATTCCCCGTTCCCGTAAATAAATTCTAAAACGGGATATTGCAAATATTCTTTTAAAAAATTTCGTATTACAAAATCAGGCGCGCCTTCCCGCCGTTTCTCTTCAACTATTTTTTTTAAAATTTCTTCAAGCATAATATTCTTTTTTTATCAAATCCAATATTTTTTTAATCTTCGGCTATTGGAAAATTTTAGATAAGAATAAACCTCGCGAAATTCTTTTCTATTCAGATTTTCCCAGTTTATCCTTAAATTTGCAATTGTATCCGTATTTATCGCTTCATTTCTTAAAAAACGCAAATATAAAAAATCAAACAAGGCCTTAGGTTTTCCCGCCTCCATAACCGCAGCCCCCTGAAAATATTTTATCTTATATCCGGTGAATAATTTTTCCGTTATCGTATAATATCTAAAAATATTCAATTCATTGCTAACTTCCCGCGTGGTCTTTATTGTAATAGAAGTTATCGCCTGCGCCGGCTCGCTTAAAAGCTGGTATTTCGCTAAAACGTATTCTAAAGAAATATAAGACGGCCAGACGATTCGGTTAGCCGCGTATTCCAAATATAAGCCCTTGTCCGGCTCTTTTTCGTATTTTTCCCTTATAACATAAAAACCCTTTTTTAGCGCGATTAATTCCTTATTTTTTAGCCAATATTTAATATTACCGTCCAAAACATTTTTCCGCGGCTCCAACGTTTTTAAATTATTCTTATTTAGAAGCAGAAATTTGCCTGTCTTTGCTTTTAAATTTTTTATATTCATATTATTTAGGAATTGGTATAATTATTATACCATATCCCAAACAATTGTCAATAGACCGCCCGAGGATGTTTATTACAAATTCTCCCCCTTACCAAGGGGGAGTTAGAGGGGGTTAAATTTGGCTAATTTTACATAACCACCCCTAACCCCTCCTTGGTAAGGAGGGGAAATTTTAGTACAAATCTGTTTGTAATGAACAGCCCTGATAGGCCGCCACACACTCCTCGCCTTGCTAATTCTATTCCAAAGTAATCTGCAAACAGCGCGGTCTTTCCCCTCTTTTGCAAGAGCTTGTCCTGAGCTTGCCGAAGAAAGGGGTTAGGGGAAGGTCTGTTTGCGTTCGTCGGGGGTTAAGTCAAGCGCGTCAAAGACGATTTTTTTCCGACTCGGTCCCGGCAGAGTCTCCTTTAGCGACTGAGGCCAAGCGAAGACGATAAAGGGACTCTGCCGCTTAAAATCGCTAAACTCGATTTACCCTGCCAAATCGTCAGAGTATCCCTCTTAGCGGGGACTCTAATAGGAATTTAAGTTCAAAGTTCAAGCTAAAAAATGCGGTAATTCCTTAATACTTTTTAAACATTCGTTCAATGACTTTCCCGCCATATAGGTTATATCAATCCATTGTCCTGTATGCCTCATATAGTCAATAGAAAAACATCCCTTGTCCATAACTTTTATTCGGGCGAATTTATCCTCAAAATCCCTCGCACTATCACTGAGATTCTTATAAGCCGCCATAAATAAAACACTGTTATTGCGCCATCTGCAATATATATCGGAAAGCTGATTAAATTTGTTCCGCTTATCAAAAGGTTTGATAAAAGCCGGCTTAAGCTCGCATTCGATAAATCGTTCGCACTTTCCCATTATCTCGCTTTTTTCTAATGATGATATTTTTATTAGCTTCCGAGCCGCTCTTGGATTGTAACCCCATACCTTTTTGGACATAATTTTTAATTTAAAAATCTATTCCCCAAAATTATCATAATATATCTCTTCAAGCGTGTCATGAAAACCCCATCCGATGCCGGAAGTGCTTTGCGCAATTTTTTTAAATCGCTCTTTATAAGCATCTGAAAATTTATTTTTAACTACAAATTCAGCCGCCGAATGTGCCATACTTTCCATACTATTGTAAAAAGCCTCACAAATATCTCCGTATGAATTCGTAAATTCTACGCCCTGTTCAACATAAAAAATCATTAAATCGGCTATCAACCGCTGATTCTTGCTTAACTTCTTAAAATCCGATATTGCCCCTCGCGCAACCGACAACCGCAATTTTCCGAACCCGTTAACCGGAAAAAATTCATTCTTTATAATTTCTTTATATTTTTTATGCGAATCATCTTCGCCATTGAAATTTAATTTTACTTGATAAAATTCTTTGACAGCGGGAAACTTTTGGAATAATTCCTGTATTTCAGCCATCATATTTTCCTGTGATAAACTTTTTAAATGTTGTTTTAATTGGGTAATTGTGATATTTTGCATATTTTTATTGTTTTCTATTATGCTAATCTAAGAAACTGCGGGTGGATAGCCCGCAAGGATAGCGTAAGAAAGTCCTGCAAGGGGCTTTTTTTATTTAGCGGAATAATTCTCAAACGGCGCGTTAAAAGCAAATTCCTCTTTGGCTCTTTCCCTATTCCGCCATGAAATGCGGACAATACCGTAATTTTTTAGAGCAGCGGAAATTTCATCAGACATTTCTTTTTGTTCATCATTATAAATTATATAATTACTCACTTTTGCTTCTCTAACTTCGCTAATATCATTAAAGGCGAAAATAGCCGCCATTATAGGATCTTTTATAGGGTTATTTATTGTTTTTATCAACCTTTCCTGCTTATTTTTAGACGCGGGAATTATAAAATCAATATTATGATCAAATCCGGTTTTCCCTGTAATTTTAATATCCTTGCTATAAAATATCTCATTGGCTTTAAAATATTTCTCCACCTCTTCTTTAAACAAAGAATAAACATTTTCTCTAGATAAAACATGCATATCGTTTACAGCAAGAACCGCTTGCAAAAGATAATGCTTCTTTTGTCCGATGTTAGTAAAATTCGCCTTAGTGTATAAATCGTCATTCTCCCCTATAGAAACTCCAAATCCATTTAAAAGAGTTTTTAAAATTTTCTGTCTTTTTTCACTATTTTTCATATCCATCCCTGACATAGCCAAATCGGACATCGTATATCCGTCATCAGTCAGAATATATTCACTTCCCTTCTTTATGACATAAATTTGAAGATGATCATTATGCCGATCTAAAAACGGAGTTGTAATTTCGCAAGATAAACCTTCCTCAACCATCTTTATTGAAGTATTATCTTTTATCCATTTTATATAATTGTCTATTATTTTCTTACAATCCATAATTTTCTATATTAAACTTAATGAAATTTTAGAACAATCTTTAACATTGCAATAATTTAAAAACGTCTTTAAAACTTCTTCTTTGCCGATTGCGTTTTCATCAACTCCGATTTCCGAAACAGGAAAGGCGAATTTATCATCAAATCCTTCTTTATAAATATGCACATGCGGCCCGTCAAATTGCTTATTGTCAGGATTCGTATGCAAGCCATGAGAATCAAACCTCACCAAAATAATACTTGCTCTATACCGTTTATTATATGTGAATTTTATTAACTGGATTCGTCCCACATAATAATCAAGAATAAAAGTGTCCTTTGATTCCAAAGAAATTATATCCCTGCTCCATTTTTTATTAAAAACAATCGGATAATCCTCCCTAAAGGATTTCCGCATTGCAATTACTATCAAATTCTATTTGTGTTAAGGCCATATTTTGACTTAGTTTAGTTCCATTATATCCTTATTTTTCAAACTGTGCAATAAAATCGCCTTGCTAATTCTATTCCAAACCAATCTGCAAACGGCGGCTGTTTCCCCTCTTTTACAAGAGCTCATCCTGAGCTTGCCGAAGGAAGGGGTTAGGGGAGGTCTGTTCGCGTTCGTCGGGGGTAAAACATCAACGATTTAACATATACACCAATAAACCTTAGATCAATCCCAAAAGTTAATTCTGCCTATCCCCTCTTTTCTTGCTCTAGTTTTTTACTCTTTTCCAAAGATGTCTTTTTGCTCAATAGACGGTTTTTCAATATTTTTAGGTATTGAAGTTTTAAGCGGAGATAATCCGCGCTCTTTTTGTCTATCATATATTTTTTAAGCAGT
>JAZDMY010000073.1:0-4820 GCA_043800435.1 bacterium | reverse complement strand
CGGCTCAATTACCGCCGGGCCGTGGATCGGTTCGATATTTTTGCCGCTTATTTTTAAGATGGCATCGGTTACTTCGTTTACAGAATGATTATCACCGCCGCCTATATTAAATACCTCTCCAAAACATTTTTCATCGGTTGTTTTAGCGGCTAAAATATTCGCGTTTGCCACATCATCAACAAAAGTAAAATCGCGTGTTTGCTCGCCGTCGCCGTTTATTGTCGGCTGCCCGCCATTATGGATTTTAGTGATGAATTTCGGAATAAGACAAGCATAATCGCCTTCGGGATTTTGGCGTGGACCGAAAACGTTAAAGTATCTTAAACAAATAGTTTCCAGACCATATAAAAAATTAAACATTTTACAATACTCCTCGCCGATAAGTTTATGCAGGGCATAAGGCGACATCGGGCTTGGACGCATAGTTTCAAAAAGCGGCAATGTTTCCTGATCGCCGTAAGCAGATGAACTTGCGGAAAATATAAATCTTTTTACACCATATTCTCGGCAGCAATTTAAAAGGTTTAAAGTTCCGTTAACGTTTGCGTTATGTGTTTCCATCGGGAATTTTATTGAATATTGGACGCGAGGAACGGCGGCGAGATGGAATATCCCGTCAAATTTTTCTTGTCCAAAAATTTCGGATAAATTATCGCAAATGCTCATCTTTCGGATAGAAAGATTAGGATCATCTTTATGACGGGCAAGATTTTCTTCTCTTCCTGTAGAAAAATCATCAATAACGATTACTTTATGGTTGTCCGCCAGCAGACGATCAACGATATGGCTGCCGATTAATCCTGCGCCGCCGGTTACGATGTAAGTCATAATAAGTTAAAAGTAAAAAGTCCAAAGTTAAAAGTTTATGAATTTATTTTAACTTTGATCCTTCGACTTTGATCAGGACAAATTTTTGACTTTTGATTTGCTTTTATTGTATCAGATTTTATTAAAAAAAAGAAGCTATCAGCAAACTGTGGTAAATATCACATCTGATAGCTTCGGGTGTCCACGGCATTCAGTTGCCGTGGATGGGATGGGGAGTAGGTTCAATGTCTCCTCTCTGCGGTTGGTGCTCAGATACTGGAGCGAGCATTGCCTGCACTTCTGAGTGGAGATAAAGACGAAAAATCTCTCCATCCTTCGTCGTCTCTATTGATGATTCTGCCATTTTTTCACCCCCTTTCATTTCAGGAATACGGGAAAATTATTTTACTTCCCCATTTTTTGCAGGGATAGGGAGCGGGGGAGTAGGAGATTTAGCTGGTAAAATGATAATCTGGTATATGGGAGGGAGACTGTCATACAGACTCGCAAAGGAAGTGGGATGTCCCAGCATAACTTGGGCTCCTTTTGTGTATAATTCATCAACCCAATCCATTTCAACCTCCTTAAAAGACAAGCCGTCCTTTCTTGCCTTGGTCAAAGGTTTTTAAAAAGAGAACAATAACTGCTATTATTAAGTTATTCTTTTTTTATGATGTTGTCAATGGTGATGTTATATGATGTATACGATGGTTTACACACCCCAGCCCTTCTCAAGAGGGGAATATTAGGGAATATTATGTTTGACTTTGGGTGGAATTTGGAATAAAATAATATAAACGCACGAATCTACGAATCAAATACAAATCTGCAAGTTGGAGATATCTTTTAAAAAATTATTCCAATTTGTGTATTCGTGACATGATTTGTTGATTTGTGGGTGATAATAAACTTATGATGATGAAAAATTTACAAACTCAGGATCCTGAAATTTATAATGCCATACAAAGAGAACTGGAACGGCAGAGGAATGGGTTAGAATTAATTGCTTCCGAGAATTTAGTAAGCGAGGCTGTTTTAGAAGCGATGGGAACGATTTTAACAAATAAATATTCAGAAGGATATCCGGGAAAAAGATATTACGCGGGAAATGAATATATAGATGTGAGCGAAAATTTGGCAATAGAGCGCGCGAAAAAATTATTCGGCGCAGAACATGTAAATGTGCAGCCCCATGCCGGATCGCAGGCGAATATGGCGGCGTATTTCGCGATTTTAAATCATGGAGATACGATTTTAGGAATGAATTTAGCTCATGGCGGACATTTAACTCATGGCAGTCCGGTAAATTTTTCCGGAAAATTATATAATATTGTCTCTTACGGAGTTAATCGCGAAACAGGATATATTGATATGGATGAGGTTGAACGTTTGGCGATTGAACATAAACCGAAACTTATTTTAGTTGGATTTTCAGCGTATTCTCGCAAAGTTGATTTTTCCGCGTTTAGAGTTATCGCTGATAAAGTCGGCGCATATTTAATGGCAGACATTGCGCATGTCGCCGGCTTAATCGCTGCTAAAGTTTATCCTGATCCCGTGCCATATTGCGACATTGTGACCACCACGACGCATAAAACTTTGCGCGGACCGCGGGGCGCTATAATTATCTCAAAAATAGAGGATCGTTTCCGTCCTGATGATAAGAAAAATTTAGCGCAAAAAATTGATTCCGCGGTTTTTCCCGGAATGCAGGGCGGGCCGTTAGAACATATAATCGCCGCGAAAGCCGTTGCGTTCGGCGAGGCGTTAAGACCTGAATTTATAGAATACCAGAAACAGGTTATGGCTAACGCGCGGGTTTTAGCTGAAACTCTATTAGAAAACGGGATTAAACTTGTGAGCGGCGGGACAGACAGCCATTTGGTCCTAGTTGATTTAACGAATTTAGAATGCGGAGGAAAAGAGGCAGAGGTAGCGCTGGAAAAAGCAAATATTCATACCAATAAAAATATGATTCCGTATGATCCGCGAACGCCGGTAAATCCATCCGGCATCCGATTAGGAACGCCTGCGCTAACTACTCGCGGGATGAAAGAAGAAGAAATGAAAATAATCGGAAAAATGATTTCTGATATTTTAAAAGATGTAAATAATGAGGAACTGATTTTAAGGATTAAAAATGAGGTTTTGGAGATGACAGAGAAGTTTCCGATTTATGAGGGGCTAAAATAATTTTAAATTATAATTAAATATGCAGTAATTTGAATATTTCGCGTCATTCTGAGCCGAGGAACGAGGCGAAGAATCCCGGGGTGCGAGGTATAAATCTTGGGAGCCTTCGGTCGCTCGGCTTCGCTCCCTCAGGATGACGCATCTTATTGCAAATATGTACGCAATTAATTATGTCTAAAAAAATACGAACTCGTTTCGCTCCAAGCCCGACAGGCATGATGCATATTGGAAATTTTCGCACTGCGCTTTATACTTTTTTGTTCGCTCGTCATACGGGCGGGATATTTATTTTGCGCATTGAAGACACGGATCAGCAAAGATATGTGGAAGGAGCGGCGGAAACAATTTTTAAAAATTTGCGCTGGGCGGGGATTGAATGGGATGAGGGCATAGAAAAAGGCGGAGAATACGGTCCATATGTGCAAAGCGAGAGGAAAGATATTTATAAAATATACGCCGACGACTTAGTAAAAAAGGGACATGCTTATTATTGTTTTTGTTCAAAAGAACGGCTTGAAGAAATGAGGAAAGGCCAAGAATCCAGGCATGATGCGCCGCGTTATGACGGGACTTGCCGTAATTTAAGTCCGGATGAAGTTGAGCGGAAATTAGCCGCAGGAGAGCCGTATGTCATAAGGCAAAAGATGCCGTCTGAGGGAGAGGTTTTATTTGATGATTTGGTTTTCGGAAAAATCACAGTGAATGCAGGCGAACTTGAAGACCAAATTTTAATGAAATCAGACGGGCTTCCAACTTACAATTTTGCCAATGTTGTGGATGATCATTTAATGGAAATAACCCATGTTATTAGAGGCAGTGAATATTTATCCTCCACGCCGAAGTTTAATTTATTATATGAGGCGTTTGGTTGGGAAAAACCGACTTATATTCATCTGCCTGTTTTAACGGATGAACAACACCGGAAATTGAGCAAGCGGCAGGGAGATGTGGCAATGGATGATTTTATAAAAAAGGGCTATACAAAAGAGGCGATTGTAAATTATGTGGCGTTATTGGGATGGAATCCGGGGACGGAAAAGGAAATCTTCAGTATGGATGAACTGATAAATGAATTCTCGGTTGAAAAGATTCATAAGAATCCGGCGGTTTTTGATTATAAAAAATTAAATTGGCTAAACGGGCAATATTTGCGGAAAATGCCATTAGAAGAGTTCTATAAGTTTGTGGAGAAGTTTTATACCCCCCCAGCCCCCCCTTGTAAAGGGGGGGATAACGTGTCATCCCGAGCGGAGCAGAGCGAAGCCGAGGGATCTGTTGCTCACACGCAGATTCCTCCACTCGCTCCTACGTCGCTCGGTCGGAATGACAAATTTATGAAGATCAGTAAACTTCTTCATGAACGGGTAGAAGTACCTGCGGACATTCCAGAAATGATTGATTTTTTATTCGCATTGCCCGATTATGATATTTCTTTGCACACGCATAAAAAAATGAAGACTGATCCGGAAATTGCACGCCGTGTTCTTCAGCAAACACTAAAATTATTCACTGAAATATCTGCTTGGAATGAGGAGAATATAAAAAACGTTTTATATAAAGAGTGCGAGGATATGGGATTAAAAACAGGGCAGGTTATGTGGCCTGTCCGCGTCGCGCTATCCGGAAAAGAGTTTACTCCCGGCGGCGCCATTGAAATCGCTGATATTTTAGGCCGTGAAGAAAGTTTGAGACGGCTGGAGGTTGGGATAGATAAGTTAAGGGATTCCTTATAAAAAAAGACCAGCGTACGAAGATTCGTGCGCTGGTTTTGGCGATTAAATTAAAAATTATTCGAGAATTTTTAGAATTTTCTCAATGGT
>JAZDMY010000070.1:0-2316 GCA_043800435.1 bacterium | reverse complement strand
AAAACTTATGATGATGTTGATTTATTTATCGCGCCGAGCCGATTTATGAAAGATGTTTGCGTCCGATTCGGCGTTCCGGAAAAGAAAATAAAGGTTATATATAATTTTATAGATACAGATGGAAAATTTTTTGCCGCGAATAATCAGGCTGAAGAAAAATATTTATTATATTTCGGGCGGCTTTCTCATGAGAAAGGGGTTGATAATTTATTGGAAGCGATGGCGAAAATCGGCGGGAATCTGAAATTAAAAATTGCCGGCAGCGGCGCGGAGTTTAAGAAATTGGAAGATAAGATAAAAAGGTTAGGTTTAGATAGAGTGGAGTTATTGGGACAAAAATTCGGGCAAGAGCTTATAAACCTCATCGTAGATGCAAAAGCCGTGATTATTCCGTCAATTTGGAATGAAAATATGCCGTTTAGCATGCTTGAAGCGATGGCAGAAGGAAAAGTTGTTATTGCCTCGCGCACCGGCGGAATCGGAGAAATTATCAGGGATAAGGAAAACGGTTTTTTGTTTAAGTATGGAAATATTGACGAATTAGCGGAAAAAATACAGGATTTAGATAAATTCGACTTAAATAAAATCGGCCAAGCGGCCATAAAAAGGGTTATGGAACTTAATGAAACGGCGCATTATAGGGATATAATGGAAGTTTATGAGAAATTAAGAATTAAGAATTAAGAATTATTTAAAGCGCATTATTGATGTTTTTCGGGAGAATATGAAATTTAGTAAATGTCAATATTTACATTAAATGGACAATGTGGTAAGGTGGCGGAAATATTTTTAAGGGGGGATAAATAGAAATTAAGAAATTAGAAATTAAGAAATTGATTTAATTTCTGTATAATTATACTGTAAAAAGTTTCTACAATTTCAATAAATTTCTACGTGTTTCATGTATGAAAAAGAAGTCATTATTATCAATCTCTATAATTTTAACGGCTGGAATAGTTATTTTTGCCGCGAAAAGTAAAAGCGAACAGGGGATTTTTTATCAGTATGGGGAATTATTAAGCCAAATTTTAGTCGTTCCGAACTTAAAGGAAACTGAGTTTTTAGAAATTTCAAGAGATGATAAATTTATAAAGCGGGGAAGCTTTAATAATGCGGGACGGGCAGGGAACTTAATGGTAAATAAAAATGAATACGGATACTCAATTATTTCATTGGAAGGCGATATGATTGTAGAATATGATGTAAATGATTTATATCACGTAAAAACTATAAGAAAAATAGGACCGTTTTGGAAAAATTACGATTATTATTATGATATAGAGCCTTATGGGAATAATGAATTTTTAACCGCCGGCGAAAAAGGGATTACTGTGTGGGATAAAAATACGCTTAGCATCATAACAAAAGTGTATGATAAAAAAACTTATGATGTGGCAAAATATAATCGTTCAATTTACGGAATTGGAGAAGAAGGAACGGTTATAATTAACGCGGAAGGGCGGAAAATTTTTGATAAATATATAAAGTCAAGCATCCACCAGCAGAAAATTTTCGTAAACGATATTGGAATAGGATATTTCCCGGGGAATGATGTTTTAAAATTAAGAACGTTTACCGATTATAAAAATTTGGCTAACCCTTCAGGATCGGGAAATGGCGTTGACGGATTTAAAAATTATAAGTACATCTATTTCGTGAACGGATGGGATGTATGGAAAGTTAATCAGAACGATCTAACGGTTGTAAAAAAAGTAAATGTGAGCCGTGAAAAGGGTGAATGGGGCGCTGGCGTAAAAGCGGTAGAACTTAAACAGGGAAAACGAATTGTGGTATTCAACGGAGCGGATATTTTGTTGTTTGATGCCGACCTTAACCTTTTGGATAAGTACGTATATCAAGAGACTTCTGTTCCTGCGCTTTCAGCAACAACGATGAAAGTAAGCCCGGCGTACGGCGGGATAGGAAATCCCCTGACGGTTACAGCAACCGGATTTTGGCCGGGCGAGCAGGTAATCTTAAAAATCGGTCCGGACAGTTATGAATTGCATGCGGATAATTTCGGAGAGGCTTCGAAAGTTGCAAAAGTTCCGGATGTTTTAACGAAGAGTATTAATGTTTCAATGTCGGGAAAGCAGTCGGGATGCGGACATAGTTATGATTTTGGGATAGTTAAGTAGAAGTTTAAATTTTTTTAGAAATAAGGTTGCCCCCTCCTTTGAGGAGGGGGCAGGGGGAGGTTCTCGTAAGTAGGAACTGGAAATTCCGTTATGACTATGGCGCGTATAAGGTAACGCGTAACAAATTCGCGCCTATAATAAAAGTTTTGCTATCGAAAACCCCACCCCAACCCTCCCC
>JAZDMY010000049.1:0-2194 GCA_043800435.1 bacterium | reverse complement strand
TGCAAAAACATATCCTCGGGATAAAAATCCCTTGTCCCTTTATACGGCTCTAAAGATAATTTTTTTATATTTTCCATACACTAAAAATAATACCAAACTTGGTCAGAAATAGCAATATATAAATCAAGTAAAAAAATACGCGTCAACGCAAAATACGGTGTTGCTGCCTGCGCAGGCAAGCGCTGAACCGCACGAAAATATTCAAATTCCGGTACGTTAAATTATGCCATCTCGTTCGAAATTTGCCGCTTCGGAAAACTTATATAAAAAGCCATACCATTCCCTTCTTTGCCGGCCAATTTTATAGATCCTGAGAAAGATTTTTCAATAATACTTTTAGTGGAAAACAGCCCTATTCCCGTGCCTTTGCCGTATTCCTTTGTCGTAAAAAACGGCTCAAAAATTTTATCGCGCAACTCATCTGGAACTCCGCATCCCCAATCCCTCACAACCAAATGTATAAAATTATCTTTTTCATAAACACCTATTTTAACTTTCTGCCTGCGCCTGTTCCCATCTATTTTTTCATAAGAGTCAATGGCATTTGAAATAAGATTGCTTACTATCTGGTTAAATTTTATGGGATCACCGTAAGTTTTTATATCTTCCGTTCTTTTAAAAATTACCTCAACCCATGATTTTCTCGCCTTATACGAAAATATTTGGATGGTCTGAAAAATCTCTTTGTTAACCGAAAAATACATTTCCGTCCCTTCATTGCGAATTTGCTTATTTACCGCCTCTAAAAAATTTTCCATCCTTTTTGTGGCGGAAAGCGCTTGTTGCAAATATAATTTAGCATTTAAAATTTCTTTATTTTTTCCCTCAACCTCGACTAAATTAAGGGACACCACAGATAAAAGATTCATAAGGTCGTGAAAAATTCCGGAAGAAAGGCGCCCAAACTCCGCGCATCTGTAAAGCTTCGCTATTTTTTCAGCCTGCATCCTATTTATTTCCTTAGTCCTTTCTTCAATTTTAGTTTCCAGTAAACCTTTCTCTTCTTTTAAATTTTCTTCCGATTTTCTTGCTCTTTCCAATAATTTTTGCGTTTCATAATTAAAGAGCCATGAAACGGCTAAAACCGCCCCCAAAATAGATACATAAATAACTAAATCTACGGGGCACAGAGGCCTCATCTTCCATATAGCCAAAGCATTTTTAATTTGTAAACATCCGATAATAATAACTGCAAAAGAAATTATTAAAAATAAACCTAAAGAAAACCAGACGCTTATGAGAATGCTGGCCATAACTATGATTAGTGAATAAAATAACAACCCTGCGGTGAGATCGGCGCCGAATTTTAAAATCGCGTAAGTAGCCGGAATAAAATATGCCATTATGAGCACATAAGACGACATGCCGAAAAATCCCTTGCGCGACAGCCAATAAAGCGCGATAAAAATAGCGAATAATACAAACCCGACAGCAAGATAAATAAACCTTTCTCCCCCAAAAATATTTTTATCCAGCGCGATTCTAAATAAAGCCCCCGCAGACAAAAAAATGGAAACTAAAAGTATCACATTAAGGATATATTCCTGCAACCCTAAATCCTCGTCAGTAGCTTTCGGACGCGCTAATTTGTGTAAAAAATCTGTTAATTTCATATTTATGGACTGCCGCCGAATTCCCAAAAGCGTCATCCTGAACGACCCCGCATCCAGTGCGGGGGAGTGGAGAGCCTGCCCTGAGCGCACCCGAAAGGATATCATGGTTAAGCTAAAAAAATTTAGGATTCTTCGCTCCTCCATCGCTCAGAATGGCACAAATTGGCATTCAGCGACACGCCCATTTATGCCAACACTTGCTAAAAAAATTAAATAAAAACCGCTGTCCAGCGGCAATAAAAATATTATTATTTTCAAAATATAACCACCCCTGTTAATCCCCTGTCCAGTCTAACTGAATTTATATCCTCTTCCCGGTATGGTATGGATAAATTTCCTATCAATAGAAATATCTACCTTGCGTCTTAAATTTAAGATATGCGCTTCTATCGTATTGGAAAACGGATCCGCGTTCATATCCCAAACATGCTCCATAATCATACCTCTTGAAACAACATTTCCTTTATTTTTCATTAAATACGCCAACAAAGAAAATTCTTTGCGAGTCAAATAAATTTCATTATCCCCAAGCTTAACGGTATGCCCTTTCATATCCAAAATCAAATCATTGATTTTTAAAA
>JAZDMY010000039.1:0-5177 GCA_043800435.1 bacterium | reverse complement strand
TTTGAGATTGGATATAATAATAAACATTGAAATACATTTCTTAATTCATAATTCATGATTCCTAATTCATAATTCCAATAAAATATGCCAAAACTAAAAAAAATATTTAACACTCTTCTTCTAATCATCCTTATCACTGTCATCGGCGGCGCCGAAATATTCTTTTTTTACAGCCAGCAAAAAAATATAAATAATTTAAACGCCGAAATGCAAGGCGTAAATGAGATGATGCAGAAAATTTCTGACCGCGCGGCGGAAACGGAAAATAATTTAAAAGCGGCTAATAAGTCGCTTGCGGAAAATATTTCCGAATTGCAGAAAAAAGTCGGCATTATTGAAAATAAGGAACCGGTTGCTCTGGGAGAATCCCATGATGAGATATTAACCGCAGCTGTGGCTAAAATCGCGCCGGCTGTGGTTTCTATTGTTATTACAAAAGATGTTCCGAAACTTGAAATCGTTTATGAAAATCCTTTCGGGGATGATCCGTTCTTTCAGGATTTCGGCATACGGGTTCCGAGATACCGTCAAAAAGGGACCGAATCGCAAAAAGTCGGCGCAGGCACCGGATTTTTAATCGCTAAAAACGGTTATATTATAACTAATCGGCATGTCGTTGAAGATGATGCGGCAAGTTATACAGCGCTTCTTTCGGACGGGAAACAACTGCAAGGAAAAGTAATCTATAAAGATAAAAATATTGATGCGGCGATTATAAAAGTTGAAGGCGATAATTTTCCATTCGTCGCTTTAGGCGATTCGGCATCTCTAAAATTAGGCCAGTCGGTCTTTGCTGTTGGAAACGCACTTGGTGAATATAATAATTCCGTTTCCACAGGAATTATTTCAGGGCTGAACAGAGATATTACCGCCTCCGGCGGATCAGGCTCTGAAACGTTAACAGGAGTAATCCAGACCGATGCCGCCATAAATCCCGGAAATTCCGGCGGACCGCTCGTCACAATTGAAGGTCATGTTATTGGAGTAAATGTCGCAACCGTTCAGGGTTCAAATAATATAAGCTTTTCCGTTCCGATAAATATGGTTAAAGAGATAATAGAGAAGACAGTTAAATAGCTTGCCAGCTAATTAGTTTCTGTCGAAATAGTCCCGAATTGTCATTCTGACCGAATGAGCCAGATGCCCAAGCGGCTGGTGAATGAGTGGAGTAATCTGTTTATTAAGCCAAATTTTGTCCTGTACACGGATTCCTCCAATCGCTATCGCTTGGTCGGAATGACAAAACAACACACTATTTCAACACTAACTAATTAGCTAAATTAAAAAAATAAAAATCATACGATTGAAATAATCCAATCGTATGCTCATTATTAAACCAATTACACATAGTACACGAATTTATATAAATTTATAATTTCCATCAATTTCTTAATTACTCTCCCAACTCCTAACCACATTCTCCAATAAATACGCTACCGTTAGAGGACCGATACCGCCGGGCACCGGCGTTATATAAGACGCTCTGTCTTCGCAGCCCTTAAAATCAACATCGCCGATTAATTTTTCGTCAACCAAAGTCGTCCCTACGTCAATAATAATCACATCCTCTTTTATCATTTCTTCTTTCACAAAATTAGGTCGTCCGGCAGCGGAAATTATAATATCTGAATCCTGAAGTTTATTAATATCTTTACTATCAGGCGATACAATTTCCAAATTAATTTTTTTCAATTTCATCAACTCCGCTAAAGGGTGCGCGAAAATTTCATTTTTAGCTATTATTACTCCTTTTTTACCTGCCAATGGCTCCTCCACAAAATCCAGCAGCGTAATAACTGATTTCAGGACTGGCGGTGTTAATAATATTCCATCTTTCTCCATATTGCCGATAGCGGCAGCCAATAATTTTTTTATATTTTCAGGATGAAATCCGTCAACATCTTTTGCGGGAGATATGGCATTTATAATTTTTGCCGTATCAATATTTTTCGGCAAAGGAAGTTGCACGATTATTCCAAAAATTGCGGGATCATTATTTAAAAATTCTAACGTTTCCAAAATATCTTTTTCACTCGCCTGTGCGCAAAAACAATAATCATTAAAAGTAATGCCGACTTTATGGCAGGCGCGTTTTTTATTTCGGACATATAAAACGCTTGCCGGATCATTTCCGACTAAAAGTACCGCGAGTCCGGGCAGATTTTCCTCCCTTTTATCCGCTTCCACGATTTTTGCCCGTAATTTTAATAATACTTCTTCGGCTGTTTCTTTGCCTGATAAAATTTTTGCCATATAAATCGCTGATCCTATACGCCAATTGATTCGCACGTCAATCAGGTTGTTTTTTAGAGTAAAATTCGCTATACTGGAATAATATTAAGTATGGCTTCTACCGAGCTTCAACTCGGGTTTGAAGGGCTTTGATAGGCGCTAAAGTGCATAAAACCGACTTAAAAGTCCTATTATAATTATTACACATAACATAAGTATTTGCAAATTTTGCGCTATGGATGGAAAAACACTAAAAAATCATATAATCGCGACCTTGTCTTTTTTCCACATTTTCCAACATCCGCTTACACATTTTGAAATTCATAAATTTTTATTTCAAGTATCTGAAGGAAATTTTTTTTTATCGCACACTATGGGGATGATGGAGGAATTAAAAAAAGAAAAAATAATCAACGAGAAAAACGGATTCTATACATTAAATTTCAGAGACGCGGATTTTTGCAATTCTCCCGCACACTGCGCCAGTTGCACAGACGCGAAATCTTGCGATTCTGCCTTGAATTACGCTGGTTGTAGAGACGCGGCAAATCGCGTCTCTACGGATGAGATGGTAAAAAAAAGAATGGAGATAGCGCGTATTTCAGAGAATAAATATAAAAAAGCCCTATCCATAATTAAAATTTTAAGCATTATTCCGAGCATAAAATTCATAGGGATATGCAATTCTTTATCGTTTAATAATGCCGATGAAAAAAGCGACATTGATTTATTTATAATAACCGAAAAAAATAAAATATGGCGTTCCCGTTTAATCGCCGCAGGCATTTTAAAGCTGCTGCGGCAAAGACCGACGGCTAAAAATTCAACTGATAAAATTTGCGCCAGTTTTTTTATAAGCGAAGATAATTTAAACTTAGAAAAAATATCCTGCCATCCTGAAACGGACATATATCTTCTTTATTGGGCAGCGGCGCTTATCCCTATTTATAACCGAGAAAAAACATATGAAAAATTCATAACAGCGAATTTATGGATAAAAAAATACTTGCCGAATTGGCAGCTAAATATAATGGCGAAGGATAGGACAATAAAAGAACGAAAAATATTCCCCTTTATTTTATCCTCATTTTTATGTATAATTGCCGAATCATCGGCAAAAAAAATACAGCTTGCCGTTATGCCTGATTATTTAAAAAAAATGGCGGGCAAAAACACGAATGTAATAATAAATGATTCTATGTTAAAATTTCATAATAACGATCGGCGAATAGAATATTATGAAAAATGGAAAAATATATATGAACATACCGAACTTAAATAAAATAAAAAAAGAATTTAAGAGCGCAAAAAGATCATTCATTATATTTTCTTGCGCCATTATTTTAATTTTAATTCTTTTTATAGCGGCGGCAGCAGGATTATTTATGTATGCAGCCGCCGATAACAATTCCCTTTTAAATGATCTGCCGGATGACATGGCTGCAATGGAATACTTTTTAAAAATAAAAGATGAAAAGATAAATTTGATATATAAAAATCTTATTACTGATAATTTTGCAATAGAATTATCAGACGCGCCGATAATTAATTTTAATGAAGCCGCTGTAATTTTTATTCAGGAAGAAGGGAACAATAGGCCTGTTTTAATTCTAAACCCTGATAAAAATGCGGGAGATATAATATTATGGGCGAAAAAAAATAATATAACCTCGGAATATTTAAATAAAAAAATTATTTTATTAACGCGCTATCCTGAAATATTAAAATATTTTAAAAAAGAACCCTTCCTATACGCAAAAACCTTAAAAAAATTCCAGCAAAAAAATAAATTCTCAGCACTAATCTTTTTTGACTTTACAAAACTTAAAGCATCTGAAAATTTAGTGGAAAATTCAATAATAGAAGGGGTTGCGAAAGCCGAAAATAGAATTTTAATCGGAATAAAAAAAGATAAATCTTATGACTATAACGTAAAAACAGCGAGCATTGCGGGAAAAGAATTTATGACCTTTAAAATAACTGCCAGCCCAAGCCGCGAGAACGTTTTTATCCCGGCCAATGATGATAAAAATACTATTATGTCATACCGCTTTTTTAATAATAACGCCTTTGCGGAAAAATTATCTCTTCCTGTAAAAGACGGGGAATTTATTTTAATAGATAATCATGAACGTTCGGTTGAAGAATCTTACAACCCATTAATGCTTGACGGGGATAGATCAGCATATTTTTATATCTTGATCTTAAAAAATAATTCCGAGAACAAAAAAAATCTTGAGAATATAAAAAATTCATCTATCAGCTATATTGATAAAAATATTCAGGAAGAACGAATTTCCGAGTTGCCTGACGGAACTTATATGACAGAAATTTGGTCAAACCCAAAAAGATTTTCTTTTTCGCCGAATGATAATAATATTTTTTCGCTTGCCGCCGAAAATTTAAACTTTGAAATCGCATATTCCGAAAACGAAAATTATATTTTCATTGGCAACTCAAAAATCGCGCTTTCCGATTTTATAAAAAGCCGCCCCGGCTATCATCGAAACGACACCAATACGGAAAATTTTTATCTAAATACAGATTACATAAAAGACACACCTGCGCTCGGCATCTTAAATATGTTCGGGAAGTACGTAACAGGAGAAATATTGCCATAGCATGGTTTTGTGCTTTTAAATTTAATGGTATACTATACTTATGGATATCCAAGAAAAACAAACTTTTATAAAAAAAGCAGTCATATTCATTTTGATTTACCTGCTAATTGCCGCGATAGTCCCTGATTTTATTCTATCAATAATATTTTTTATATTTATTTTATATATTATCTTAAAAATAGCGCTTCCGAATAATCCTATTCTGGAACGGCTTAATAAATCATGGCGAACCGCTATGGATTTATTCAAAAATAAGTTTTCCGCGGGAAATCAGCATTATGTCTATACTGATTTTACGGGGAAAACTGAAAAAAATATGATGCA